>CAMBXJ010000044.1 GCA_945871455.1 Asaia bogorensis | reverse complement strand
CCCGCCAGCAGCAACGGCGCCAGCAGCGCCGGCAGCAGGCGCGACAATCTGGCCTTGGCGAGCAGGAAGATGGGGAACCGGAAGGAGGACAAGGGCATCGGCTACTCCGCGACCCGATCCGCTAGACGGGACCGGCCGGACGGTAAGAGTGGGAACGGCGCGTGGGGGAGACTGCCGCCCCGCGCGCGGATCGGCAACGCATCACGCCGAGAGGACAGTTTACGCGCGTTACCGTGGGCGGGCGGCGTCTCCCGACAGGGCGACCGGCAGACGATCCGACCGGGGTCGCCGACCGGGATGGCCGCCAGGACTCCGAGCACGATTGCCTGCACCTGTCCCGGCCGCTTCTCACGCGGATAAGCCGCCCCAGGTCGCCTTCCGGGAGCCGCTCCATCACGGCGCGTGGCGAGGCGGCCCGCGGTGCTATAGCGCCGCGCGGAGATACGGGGCCAGCAAATCGGGCTTGTGGCCCAACGCCTTCGCGGCCCGCAGCGGCCATGCCGGGTCGGCCAGCAGCGCCCGCGCCAGCAACACGACATCGGCTCGCCCATTCGCGACGATCTCGGCGGCATGCGTGGGCTCGGTGATCAGGCCGACCGCGCCGGTGGCGATCCCGGCTTTCTCCCGGATCGCCTCGGCGAACGGCACCTGGTAGCCCGGGTGCAGCGACGGGATCTTCTGGTCGTTCGACACCCCGCCCGAGGAGCAATCGATCAGGTCCACCTGCCCGGTCGCGGCAATCCGGCGGCATACCTCCACCACGTCATCAATGGTCAGCCCGCCTGGCATGTAATCCGAGCAGGACAGGCGCACCCAAAGCGGCAGATCGTCGGGCCATTCGGTGCGGACGGCGGCAATCACGTCCATCAGGAAGCGGGCGCGTCCGGACAGGTCCCCGCCATAGGAGTCGTTGCGGTGGTTGGAAATCGGCGACAGGAACGAATGCGACAGATAGCCATGCGCACCGTGGATTTCGAGCAGCTTGAACCCGGCCTCCCGCGCCATGCGGGCGGTGGCGGCGAACTGGGCGACGATGCCGGCGATTTCGTCGGTCGACAGCGGGTGCGGGTCGACCGCGCCGGACACCATCGGGATCGCGCTCGGCGCGACGGTCACCCAACCGCCGTCTTCCGGCAGGATCGGCTTGCCGCCTTCCCACGGCACATGGCAGGACGCCTTGCGCCCGGCATGCGCGATCTGGATGGCGGGGACCGAACCGCATTGGGTGATCACAGCGGCCACCCGCGCCAGCAACGCCAGGTGGCTGGGGTCGTAGGCACCGAGGCATCCCCGCGTGATGCGCCCGATCGGGGACACGGCGCTGGCTTCGGCCATCACGATCCCTGCTCCGCCAGCCGCGCGGGCGCCCAGATGCTGGATGTGCCAGTCGTCTCCGAGACCGTCCGTGGCGCTGTATTGGCACATGGGTGCCACGACGATGCGGTTGCGAGCAGTGACGGATCGGAAGGTGATCGGCTGGAACAGAAGCGGCGTGGACATGGAGGGCGAGTTCCCGGCTGGAAGGAGGACGGATCAGGCGGGTCGCGATAGACGGTTCGGGGTGGCAAGACAATCGGCGGCAGGTCATTGTTTCAGCCGGTCGGTATGATATCGAGCGGGGATGAACATCCTCTCGATCCAGTCCTGGGTTTCCTACGGCCATGTCGGCAATGCCAGCGCGGTGTTTCCGCTGCAGCGACTGGGCGCGGATGTGTGGTCGATCAACACCGTTCAGTTCTCCAACCACACCGGCTACGGACACTGGACCGGGCAGGTCTACACCGGCCAATCCGTGCTCGACCTGGTCGACGGCATCGCCGCCCGGGACGCGTTGCGCCGCTGCGATGCGGTGCTGTCCGGCTACATGGGCGACGCCTCGATCGGAGACGCGATCCTGCACGCGGTCGAACGGGTGCGGCAGGAAAACCCGCACGCGGTCTATTGCTGCGACCCGGTCATCGGCGACACCGATACCGGCGTTTACGTCCGACCCGGGATCGAGGCATTCCTGCGCACCCGCGCCTTGCCCCAGGCCGACATCGCCACACCGAACCGGTTCGAGTTGGAACGGCTCACCGGCCTGGACTGCGCGACCCTGGCCAGCGCCAAGACCGCCATGACCCACCTGTCCGAAACGATGAGGCCGGACGGCATGCGCTGCGTGCTGCTGACCAGCCTGGACACCGCCACCACACCCGGCGATCACCTGGACATGATGGTCGCGGAAGCGGGGGCGTTTCATCTGTTGCGCACGCCGTTGCTGCCGGTTTCGGTCAACGGCGCGGGCGATGCCATCGCCGCCCTGTTCCTGTTCCACCGTCTGCGGTCCGGCAGCGCCGTCACGGCGTTGGAGGCAGCCGGATCGTCCATCCACGGTCTGCTCCGCCGAACAGCGGAGGCAGGCGCGCGGGAAATCCAAATGGTCGCGGCGCAGGAGGAGTTCGTGAACCCCAGCCGCTGGTTCAAAGCGACAAGCTGCTGACCGAGACTACCGACACCAACCTCCGCTTGGCCTGACATTGCCACCACGACCCACCGGCCTGCTCTCCGTTCGATCATACCGGCGCGACGATCCATCGGTGATCGGATGACAGTTCGGTCGGAACCGAACCTTCGGCAGCCCCGCACCGGCTATACTGCCCCGACCAACCCGACGGGAGGCCATGAATGAGCGATATGCCAAGGGTCGCGGCGGTCGCCGCCTTGCTGGGAGATCCGGCGCGCGCCAACATCATGAACGCGTTGCTGGATGGGCGCGCCCTGACGGCCAAGGAACTCGCCTTCGCCGCGCGGGTCTCGCCGCAAACCACCAGCGGCCATCTCGCCAAACTTACCCAGGCGGCGCTGCTGACGGTGGAACAACAGGGCAGGCACCGCTATTTCCGCCTCGCCTCCCCGCTGGTCGGGCAGATGCTGGAAAGCATCATGGCGGTGGCCGGTGCGCAAACGCCCCGCACCGCCACAAGCTGGAAGGGAGGCGACGCCTTGCGCAACGCCCGCACCTGCTACGACCATCTGGCCGGTCGGCTGGGGGTCGCCCTGGCCGATTCGCTGACCCAGCAAGGCCATATCGCCCTGTCGCCAGATGGCGGTGAAGTGACGGAAACCGGCCACGCCTTCCTGCGCGACTTCGGGGCGGAACCGGGGCCGGGAAAGCGCGTGTTCTGCCGCCCCTGCCTGGATTGGAGCGAGCGACGGCCCCATATCGCCGGCCGGCTCGGCGCCGCCCTGGCTTGCCGGTGCTTCGACCTCGGCTGGGTGGCCCGACTGCGCGACACCCGCGCGGTGGCGATCACCCCGGTCGGCCGAACCGGCTTCGCGGCAAGCTTCGGGATCACCTTGGACGCATAGGCCGAGCCAACTCAGGCAATACGGTGGCGGGTTCGGCCAATCCGTCAGGGGACGGACGCCCCGGCTGTCGCCCAAGGCGTCGACAGCACCAGGCGCCGGCGGGTCAGGCCGTAGCCGCCCGCGGCCTCCGCCAAGGTCGCGAGCTGCCCATCGTTCAACCGCAAATCCACCGCCGAACCACAGTTCCCGCCGTCCGCGGCGGTCGCGCGCCCCGACCAATGGACCCGGTAAAGTCGCGGAGAACCAGGACCGCGCTCCTCCACGATCAGACTGCCGCCGGACTTCTGCATCAGAGCGATATCCAGCCTGCATGCCGACCCATCGGCCCGTGCAACGGCCAATATCTCCTTGCTGACGATCTGGGACCGGGTATCCAGGCCAAATGCCACCTGGTCGCCAACCTTGGGGCCAAGCTGTTCGGCCATCCGCGCGATCTCGATGGACCCGCCCAAAGCCAGCAATCCCACGCTTAAGCCGACCAGCGGAGCGATCACCGACCCACTCGACCCTTGGTCCTTCGCTCGCATTTTTTGCGCACTCCTGTCCTTCAGCAACCCTCGACTACCCCCCTATTGGTTCAAATTTCGTAAACGCCGGTTCATGTTTTTGCCCCGTACAAGAAAAAGGCGATGCCTTGTGGGCATCGCCAAGTTTGGGGAGGAGTCCAAGAGAGAGGCCAAGGGCGGGGCCTTGGCGCCTCGAAAGGAAACATGCCGTCAAACGCGGCAATCTCCATTGATCTGAATCAAAAGGACGAAATTTTTACCGCGATGCGGCAAAAATCCGCGCCAACGCTTCCTCTCGGCCCAGTGCCGCGATTGTGGCGTCGATGCCAGGGCTGACGGTGCTGCCGGTCAAAGCGGCGCGCAGCGGCTGGGCCACCTGCCCCAATTTGCGCCCGGTCGCCTCCGCAAACCCACGCAACGCCGCGTCGATGGCCGCGACCGAAAAATCCGTCTCGGCCAGGGCCGCACCCACGTCGCGCAGCAGCAGCTTTGCCTCGGCCGTGAGTTGCGCCGCAGCCTTGGGTTCCATCGGCAAGGGCACCACGCGCGCCAGGAAAGCGGCGGCGTTGGCCAGTTCGACCAGGGTCTTCGCGCGTTCCTTCAACTGCGGCATCAGCGCGCGAATGCGGCCGGCGGCGATGCTGCCCAGCGACAGATGCGGTTGGTGGGCCAGGCGTTGCAGCACGTCCCGCGTCAGGCGGTCATCGTCGGCCTTGCGAATATAGATGCCGTTCAGGTTGGTCAGCTTGGCATAGTCCATCCGGGACGCGCCCCGGTTCACGTCTGCGATGTCGAACAGGCGGATGGCCTCGTCGTGGTCCACCACTTCCAGATCCCCATGCGACCAGCCCAGCCGCAGCAGGTAGTTGCAGACGGCTTCGGGCAGGAACCCCTGCTCCCGGAATTCCAGCACCGAAACGGCGCCGTGCCGTTTCGACAGTTTCGCGCCGTCCGCGCCGTGGATCAGGGGAATATGCGCGAACCGAGGCTGATCCCAGCCCATGGCCTGAAAAATCTGCACCTGGCGGAACGTGTTGGTCAGATGGTCGTCGCCGCGGATAACATGCGTGATCCCCATGTCGTGGTCGTCCACCACGACCGCATGCAGATAGGTCGGCGTGCCGTCCCCGCGCAGGATGATCATGTCGTCCATTTCGGCGTTGGCGACGCGGACGGTGCCTTGCACCAGGTCCTCGACCACCGTTTCGCCATCCCGCGGGGCTTTCAGCCGGATCGACGGTTTCACGCCTTCGGGCGCCTCGGCCGGGTCGCGATCCCGCCAGCGCCCGTCATAGCGAGGAGAGCGACCTTCCGCGACGGCCTGTTCGCGCATCTGTCGCAGTTCCTCGGCCGAACACCAGCAGCGATAGGCCTTGCCGGATTCGAGGAGCTGATGGGCGACCTGTGCATGGCGTTCGGCGCGGGTGGACTGGAACACGGTCTGTTCGTCCCGGGTCAGGCCAAGCCAGTCGAGCCCTTCCAGAATGACCTGGGTCGCGGCATCGGTGCTGCGCTCCCGGTCGGTGTCTTCGACCCGCAACAGGAAGGCGCCGCCGTGATGACGGCTGTACAGATAGTTGAACAGCGCGGTGCGGGCGCCGCCGATATGCAGCAGGCCGGTCGGGCTGGGGGCAAAACGGGTGCGGATCGTGGTCGGGCCTTGGGTCATCCGCGCGATCTAGCACGCGGGCCGGATCGGGGCACCTGCGTTTTGCCCGGCTCCACCAGCCGGGATGTGCGACCGGCCCTGATGTTCCCGCGCCAGTTTCGCTCGCCCCGACCGCAGCCGGTATGCCGTCGCGGAAATTCTCCATCTGGCCGAACAAGCCGATCCCGTCGTCGGAGCATGATCCCGGTGACCGGTCAGCAGGAAAACGCCCCTGGATCGGCCGCAACCCAGGCTACACGGCGCCGTTTTCGACAGCGGACGTGCGATTCCGGCGTTCGAAGCGGGGGGAATGGAAAGGGTGCGGGGTTCCTGGGGCATGGGAAGCGGCTCAATGTTTGCTTTTTGTTCTAAGATGGTCGCGGTATCCATGGCAAGCAAAAAGTGGATTTTCACGGCCATGTGCGTGTTTTGAAGGCAAAACCGTCGTGTTGCCGTCCGGAATGAGGTGTTTTGGCGCAATTTTAGGCAATGGTTATCAAAAACCGCCAAAAGGTTAATGCGGCACGAAAAGGACTATGAACGATTTTTGCAAAGCTCCTACGCCACTTTCAGATCGTATGACAAGATGCTGATATTACGCAATTTATAGCGAATCTTCAGATTATACTTTAAATATGGATTTTTGGTAATCCGTTCCGATAAGGCGCGGATAACCGGGGTTTTCGTTGCGAAACCATGCGGGAATCGGGGGGTATTGTTCCGATTCCATGCGGTTAATCCTCCATTCATGACTGCATGCGTATTGGGCAGATAGCTGCTCCCTAGGCAGGTGGCGGGACCTGCATGACGGCCGCGGGTCTCGATCGGAATTGCCGGGGCCATCATGCGCATCACACAATGGCAGCAGAGGCGGCACTACACCCGCTGGAACCGGAATGAAATTTTTATTTTCGGCATTTTTGTGGATGAAACACCCCCGGATCGCCTCGACGCAAAATCAAAACGACCTGAATACCGCCGGCTCGGCGTCCCTTTTGTCCAAACGTTTCATGACCGGCCCCGGCGTCGGCGCGGCCAGGATGGCCGACAAGCGGTCTGGCGCTTGACTGTAATGACAACCGTGCGTACTTCTTGGAAGCGATGCAAGAAGTGAGACAATGGACTCGCGGCGCCAATGACCATGGGAGGAAACAAAATGGCACGGACGGCGAAACCAAAATCCAAAGCCAAAGTTGCGGCCAACCAAAAGAAGGCAGCCACCGCACGCTCGAAAACCGTGGAGAAGGCAACCAAACCGACCGCCGCACCGAAACCGGATGTCGGCAATGGCGGCTGGGCCACCGACCTGGTCTTCGACGTGAAAGAGGCCAAACTGGCCGTCAGCCTGCGACTCGATGCCGATGTGCTGCGCTTCTTTCGCGGCTTTGGCGCCGGCTACCAGACCCGGATCAACGAGGTTCTGCGCTCTTTCATGGACGCGCGCCAACGCGCCGGCCTCGTTCCCCCCGCCGACCGCTCGACCGCCCCCAAGAAATCCGGGCGAGGCCGAGAAAAGTAGCGGTCAGGACGGGGTGCCGGCGGCGTAGGGCTTTAACCCGGCCAGTATCGTTGCGTTCGCAGGGGTCGGGATGCCGTATTCCCGGCCCAGCGCGACCACCTTGCCCGCCAACCATGGCAGTTCCAGGCGGTTGCCACGCAACAGGTCGTGCCCCATGGACGCCATGACACCGGGCGGCGACGACCGAACGCCGGCCAGCCGCTGCGCCACCACATCCGCCGGCAGCGCCACGCCGCGGGCGCGACCGATGGCTTCCGTTTCCCGCATCACCGCTTCGAACAGAGCGAAAATGTCCGGATCGTCGCGCAACTTGCCGACGGGCAGGCGGGTCAGCGCGGTAATGCCGCTCATGGCCGTCAACAGGATGAATTTGGTCCAGATCGCGGTCTGAATCGCATCGGTCAGGGTGACATCGAAGCCACCCTGTTTCGCCAGCGCCAACAGTCGCTCGCCGCGCGGGCTGGGGCGCCCGTCCAATTCGCCGAATGCCATCGTCATCATGGTGCCGGTCTGGCGGATCAGGCCGGGTTCGGCGATCGTGGTGCTGATGCCGACGGTGCCGCCCATGATCGCGCCCGCCCCCAGGATGGGCGCCAGACGTTCCGGCGAATCGATGCCGTTCTGCAGCGGGATCACCGCGGTCCCGGGTCCGACGATCGGCTTGATCTGGGCGCCGACGCTTTCCACGTCCCACAGCTTCACGCAGAACAGCACGACATCGACAACGCCGATCGACCCGGGATCGTCGGTCGCCTGAACTGGCTTGATCAGGGTGTTGCCGCGAACGCCCTCCACCCGCAGCCCGTTGGCACGCATGGCGGCCAGATGCGCCCCTCGCGCGACGAAGGTGACGTCGCCCCCCGCCTTGGCCAGCGCGGCCCCGAAGCCTCCTCCAACCCCACCCGTGCCGATAACCGCGATCCGCATGTCTGGACTCCTGTTTTCAGCCAGCCTAACCCGTTCCTGAATGCCGTTACAGAAGGGGGCGCGCGTGGAAGAAGTCGATTGCGTTGTCGTGGGCGCCGGGGTGGTCGGTCTGGCGGTCGCGCGGGCGCTGGCGCAGGCCGGCCGCGAGGTGATCATTCTGGAGCAGGCGGAGGGGATCGGCACCGAAACGTCATCCCGCAACAGCGAGGTGATCCACGCCGGTATCTACTATCCCGCGAATAGCCTGATGGCGCGGTTCTGCGTGGAGGGGCGGCGCAAGCTGTATGCCTATTGCGCCGAAAAAGGCGTGCCGCACATCAATTGCGGCAAGCTGATCGTGGCGACCAACGCGCGGGAAGACGCGATGCTGGCCGGCATCAAGCAGCGGGCGGAAACCAACGGCGTGGAAGGCATGCGGGTCCTGACCGCGGCCGAGGCCATCGCCATGGAGCCGAACCTGTCCTGCACCAGCGCCCTGCTGTCGCCGGCCACCGGCATCATCGACAGCCACAACTACATGGTGGCGCTGCAAGGCGATGCCGAAAACGCCGGCGCCGTGCTGGTGATTTTCAGCCCGATGGTCGGCGCGCGGGTGGTGGACCGTCAGATCGAGATCGATGTCGGCGGCACCGATCCGATGACGTTGCGGTGCCGTTTGCTGGTGAACTCGGCCGGGCTGCATGCGCCGTTCGTGGCGCGCGGCATCGTCGGCATGCCGCCGGATCGCGTGCCGACGGAATATTTCGCCAAGGGCAATTATTTCACCCTGTCCGGACGGTCGCCGTTTTCCCGGCTGATCTATCCGGTGCCGGTGCCCGGCGGGCTGGGCGTGCACCTGACCGTCGATCTGGGCGGGCAGGCGCGGTTTGGGCCGGATGTCGAATGGATCGATGCGATCGACTATACGGTCGATCCGGCGCGATCCGACAGTTTCTATGACGCGGTGCGAAAATACTGGCCGGGATTGAAAGACGGCGCCTTGCAGCCCGGCTATGCGGGCATCCGTCCAAAGACGGTGCCGCGCGGGGCACCGGGGCAGGATTTCGTGGTGCAGGGACCGCAGACGCATGGCGTGCCGGGCCTGATCCATCTGTTCGGGATCGAAAGCCCCGGTCTGACCGCATCGATGGCGATCGCGGACCATGTGCTGGAAATTTCCCAGACCGGCTGACGCGACGGCAGGCTGACGCGGCGACAGGCTGACGCGACGCACTGCGTTCGTGCGTCCGTGGCAGCACGTTTCCCCCCCGGGCCTCACTCTACCGACGGCATGCGTGCTCCACTGTCGAACTACCGAAAATACCATTGCTCAGGTCGAGCGGACCAGGGCGGACGGCAATGCTGGGAGATGCAGATACGGGCGGGGATGTTGCCCAGCTTGTCGCTGACGATGCGGTTGCCCTGGCTGCCCGGGGCCTGCCCGACCAACCCGATCTGCCATTTCGCGTCGGCGATCAGCCGCCAGATCTCCTGCGCCATCTCATTCCGCTTCTGTTCTGGCATCGTCGGCGCGTCGCGCATCAGGTCGAAGGCCCGAAGCATGGCGGGATCGTCGGGCTTGGTGCCCTGGGTTCCATTGGAGATGAAGTATTGCGACCACGCCGTGCCCATCAGGCTGCCGGCGGGATCGACAGGCAGGGCCAGGGTGGGAAACAGATAGAGGCTTTCCGATCCGCTGTTGGAGAAGATGGACACCTGATGCTGGTCATTGCGGACCCGGGTGAAAAACAGGGTGCGTTCCAGCAGCTTCAGGTCCGCCGCGATGCCGACGGCGCGCCATTGTTGGATCACCATTTCCACCTGCTGCGGCCAGGTTGGGTTCAGCGTCTGGGCAACATCGATCTGGATGCGCAGTCGCTCGCCGTTATCGGTGCGCAGGCGGTAGCCTTCACGGTCCTTCTTGGTCAGGCCGACTGAATCCAACATCGCGTTGGCCTTCTTGGGATCGAAGTTGGACCATTTGGCGATCCATTCCTTGCCGGGGCTTTCCGGGACCACTTCCGACGGCACGCCAGATCCCGGGGTGCCGATGCCCAGCCAGAACGTCTCGTTCAATTGATCGCGATCGATGGCGATTGACAGTGCCCGCCGGAAATCGGCGACGGCGAACCATTTCGCGATTTCCGGGTCGGCCTTGAAGGACATGTTGAACACAAGCTGGGAGTCGCTGCCGTTGAACCCCAGGTCCAGGCGGTATTTGTATTTGCCACGTTCGGCATTTTCCAGGAACACCGGCAGTTTGGCGATGTCGATGAAGCGTTCCTGCACGTCATACTCGCCGGCGATGGCGCGCAGGTTCACCACTTCGGGGTTTTCCGCCAGCGACATCTGCACCCGATCGATATAGGGAAGCTGGTTGCCAGCGGTATCGACCTCATAGAAATACGGGTTGCGGTCCAGCATCCAGGTCTGCGTGTTGATCGGTTGGGTCATTTTCCAGGCGGCTATGGTCGGCAGATCGACGTTCAGCCGCCAGTCGGTCTTGAACTTGAAATACTGCACCCAGTTCGCGTAACCGGCCGCCTTGGCCTGTGCGTTCAAGGTTTCGACCGGCGTATATTTCGGCAGGAACTGCTTCAGGTAATGCGCCGGGGCGTAAAGACCGAAGGCCAGCCCCTCGGACTGCATGCGGGATTGGCCGCCGCCGACCTGGGTGTCGCCGCCCAGCATGGCGGGGAACAGGAAATGGGGGACGTCGAATTCGATGGCGACGGTGGTTTCGTCGATCTTCACCACGCGCCCGGGTGTGCCGCCCGGTGTCATGTTGGGGGACGCCGAGGGAGCGATCTCCTTGTTCTGATACATATCGTCATACCAGAAGACGAAATCGTCGGCGGTGAAGGGCGTGCCGTCCGACCACTTCATGCCCTTGCGCAGGAACAGGGTGGTGCGCTTGCCGTCGGCGCTGATCTCGTAGGCCTTGGCGACCTGCGGCATCAGTTTCGTTCCGGTCACGTCCCAGAACAGCGGCTTGTCGCCGGACCGGATGCGGTTGCCGTTTTCGCCGTCGCCCGGCCCCAGGAAGGCGCGCCGCCAGGTGCCACCGTATTTGCCGATTTCCCGCAATGGCTTGATGACCAGCAGATCGGTGGGCAGACGTTGTTCGACCGGCGGCAGTTTGCCCGCCTTCACCAGGTCCGCCAGCGCGGGGGCTTCCTGGAATTTCTTCGGGAACTGCGCCGGATCGGTGATGATCGTGGCCGATTCCAGCGTGCCGACGATGCCTGCTTCCCGCAATTCGTTCTTTTGCGCGCCGGCTGGGGAAACACCGGTCAGCAGCAGCGACAGGCTAAGGGCTATGTATTTCATTTGCAAAACCACTGCTCCGAATGGCTGCTCCCAAGGGTGCGGCCATCTATGATTACCGGTAGTACCATTGTTGCGGCCAGGCGCTCCACGGCGTGCGGCAGTGCTGGGACGTGCAGACCCGGCCTGGCACATTTTCCAGTTTCTTGTTCACCACGCGGGTGCCCATATAGGTTGGCGACAGGCCGACAATGCCGATCGTCCAAGCCTGATCGGCCACCATCTTCCAGATTTCCTGCGCCACCTTGGTGCGTTCGGCCTCCCGCAGGCCGCCGGCGGTGCGCAGCAGGTCGAACGCCTTCACCAGCAGGGGATCTTCCGGCGCGATCCCGGCGGCCCCGTTCGACGCCCACCACTTGGCGATCGCGGCGCCCCCCTGGCTGGAGATCGGATCGACCGGCAGCACGGGGTTCGGATACAGGAACAGGCTCTCGGAGCCATTGTTGGTGAAAATCGTCAACTGGTGATCGTCGTTGCGGATACGGGTATAGAACAATCCGCGCTCGAACAGCTTGGTGTCGGCGTAGATGCCGATCGCCTTCCACTGTTGCAGGATCATCTCGGCCTGTTGCGGCCAGGTCGGTGTCAGGGTCTGGGCGACGTCGATCTGCACCCGCAGGCGCTGGCCGTTATCGGTGCGCAGGCGGAAGCCTTCCCCGTCCTTCTTGCTCAGGCCGATCGCGTCCAGCATCGCATTGGCCTTCTTCACGTTCAGTTCGGCCCAGCGCAGCCGGTATTCCTCCCCAGGGCTTTCCGGGATTTCCGGCGACGGGATCGAGGTGCTGATGACGCCAAGCCCCAGCCAGAAGGCCTCGTTGAGCTGGCCACGGTCGATGCCCATCGACAGAGCGCGCCGGAAATCGACGTTTTGCAGCCATTTGCGGATTTCCGGGTCCTGGCGATAGGACATGTTGACGTACAGCATGGAATCGCTGCCGTTGAACCCGGGATCGAGCGCCACGCGGTAGCCGCCGCGATCCGCATTCTCCAGAAACACCGGCAGCTTCGCCAGGTCGATGAAGCGTTCCATATAGTCATACTCGCCGGCGACGGCGCGCAGATTGATAACTTCCGGGTTCTCGGCCAGGGTCAACTGGACCTTGTCGATATAGGGCAACTGATTGCCGGCGGTATCGACCACGTAATAGAACGGGTTACGCTCCAGCAGCCAGATCTGTCCCCTGATCGGTTGCACCATTTTCCATGCGGCCAGCGTGGGGGTTTCCGAATTCAGGCGCCAGTCACTCCGGTAGCGGAAATACTGCACCCAGTTGTCGTATCCGTTGGCTTTCGCTTCCGCGGTCAATGCCTCGACCGAGCTTGATGCCGGCAGGTATTTCCGCAAATAATGCGCCGGCGCGTAGGGGCCGAAGGAACGCCCGTCCGATTGCAGGCGGGATTGGCCGCCACCGATCTGCGTGTCGCCGGCCAGCAGACGTGGGAACAGGAAATACGCTTCGTCGAATTCGAACGCGATCGTGGTTTCGTCGATCTTGACGATCCGGCCGGGCTTGCCCTTGATCGACAGTTCGGGAACCGGCACCGGGATCAGGTCCTTGATCGGGTACATCTCCTTGAACCAGAAGATGAAATCGTCGGCGGTGAAGGGCGCGCCGTCGGACCATTTCATGCCCTTGCGCAGGAACAGCGTGGTCGTCTTGCCGTCGGCGCTAAGGTCGTAGCCCTTCGCGACCTGAGGCGCGATTTCGGTTCCGGCGTCGTTCCAGTACAGCAGCTTGTCCCCGGCGCGGACGCGGTTGCCGTTCTCTCCATCCGCCGGGCCCAGGAAGCCGCGGCGCCAGGTGCCGCCATAGGTTCCTATATTGCGCAACGGCTGGATCACCATGGGTTCGGCGCCCAGCCGGTCGGCGACCGGCGGCAGCTTGCCGGCCTTCACCAGGTCCGCGAGTTGCGGTGCCTCCTTGAAGCTTTTCGGCATCCGCGCCGGATCGGTGATCACGGTCGGCGCTTCCAGCTTGCCGACCAGGCCGGATTGCTCGAACGCGCTTTGGGCCCGGACGGAATGGGCGCCACCCGCTATCGTCAAGGCGACGGTCAATCCGAACATGATGTTACGCATCGTTCGCTCCCTCCCTGGCCGGTCCGGGTCCTATTGCTTGTAGTACCACTGCTCCGGATGGCCGCTCCACGGCGTGCGGCAATGCTGAGAAATGCAGACGCGGCTGGGAACATTGCCAAGCTTCAGGTTGACGACCCTGGTGCCCATGAAGGTCGGCGATTGTCCGACCAGACCGATGGTCCACACCTGATCGACCGCCAGCTTCCAGATTTCCTTCGCCACCTGGGTCCGTTCCGCCTGCGGCAGACCGCCGCCGGATCGCAGCAGTTCGAATGCTTTCAGCATGGCCGGGTCCTCCGGCGCGATGCCGGACGCGCCCACGGTCGCATACCAACGGGCGATCGCCACCCCGCCATAGGCACTGACCGGATCGATCGGCAGGGTCTGCACCGGCCACAGGAACAGGTTCTCCGAGCCATTATTGGCGAAGATCACCATCTGATTGTCGTCGTTGCGGACGCGGGTGAAGAACAGGCTCCGCTCGAACAGCTTGGCATCGGCATGGATACCGATGGCGCGCCATTGTTGCGCGATCATCTCGACCTGCTGCGGCCAGGTCGGTGTCAATGTCTGTGGCACGTCCACCTGCACGCGCAGCCGCTGGCCGTTATCGGTGCGCAGACGGTACCCTTCGGAGTCTTTCTTGGTCAACCCGATCGCATCCAGCTTCGCGTTCGCGGTCTTCACATCCAGCACCGCCCAGCGCTTGCGGTAATCCTCTCCGGGGCTTTCCGGAATGATGGGGGCGGGCATCGCGCTGCCTGGCACGCCAAGGCCGAGCCAGAAGGCCTCGTTGAGTTGGTCGCGGTCGATGCCGAGGGCGAGGGCGCGCCGGAATTCGGCGTTCTGGAACCATTTGCGCAGTTCGGCGTCCTGGCGGTAGGCCATGTTGAAGAACAGCAGCGAATCGCCGCCGTTGAACCCGGGGTCCAGCATCACCCGGTAGCCGCCGCGCCCGGCGTTTTCCAGGAAGACCGGCAGCTTGGCCAGGTCCATGAAGCGCTCCTGGTAGTCGAACTCGCCGGCGATGGCGCGCAGGTTGATGACTTCGGGGTTTTCCGCAAGCGTCATCTGCACCTTGTCGATATAGGGCAACTGGTTGCCGTCGGTATCGACCGTGTAATAGTAGGGGTTGCGCTCCAGCAGCCAGATCTGGCTGTTGACCGGTTGCACCATGGCCCAGGCGGCCAGGGTCGGCACGTCCTTGTTCAGGCTCCAGTCGGATTTGAAGCGGAAATACTGCACCCAGTTCTCATAGCCGGCGGCTTTGGCCTCGGCGTTCAGGGCGTCCAGCGAGCTGTATTTCGGCAGGAATTTCTTCAGGTAATGCGCCGGCGCATACAGCCCCAGCGCCCGCCCGTCGGATTGCAGGCGCGACTGGCCGCCGCCCACCTGGGTATCGCCGGCCAGCATCTGCGGAAACAGGAAATAGGGCTCGTCGAACTCAAACGCGACCGTGGTTTCGTCGACCTTCACCATGCGCCCGGGCTTGGTGTTGATGGACATTTCCGGCGCGGGCACCGGCACCAGGTCCTTCACCGCGTACATGTCCTGATACCAGAACATGAAATCGTCGGCGGTGAACGGCGCGCCATCCGACCATTTCATGCCCTTGCGCAGGAACAGCAAGGTGCGCTTGCCATCGGCGCTGAGCTCAAACCCCTTGGCGACCTGCGGCGCGATTTCGGTGCCCGCGGCATTCCAGAACAGCAGCTTCTCGCCGCCTCGGATGCGGTTGCCGTTCTCCCGGTCACCCGGCCCGAGGAAGCCGCGCCGCCA
>CAMBXJ010000043.1 GCA_945871455.1 Asaia bogorensis | reverse complement strand
ACCGGGCGATCCCCACCCCCAGGGCCGCCAGCCCCAGCACGACCGACAGGGCCATGTGGCCCCGCAATCCCCGCGTCATGCGCCATAGCCTGAGATCGAAATGCATGGGGTCCCGACCAGCCTGTTGGGTGACGCGCCATTGTGGGCCTTGGCGGCGGGTGATCTCAAGGGGTGCGTGCGTGTTTGTGGCGGGTCGTCCGCGGGTCGGGCCGGCGGTGATCCAAACCGCCGATAGCTCCGACCCCGACGAGCGCCCGGGGCGGGCGCAGGCCTCACCATTGTCCCACCCATGCAAGCCCGCGTAGCATGCCGGTGGGCCATCCTGGGGAGGAGCCGCACATGACATTCTCGATTCTGGCGCGCTGTCCGCGCACCCGCATGCTGGGCATCGCGACCGCCACGCGGTCCTTCGCTGTCGGGGCGCGGGTGCCGTTTGCCGCTGCTCATACGGGTGTGGTTGCGATCATGTCACGCGCCGACGCCCGTCTCGGGCATTTCGCCATGCGGCTGCTGCAGGACGGGCATAAGGCGCAAAATGTGGTCGACACACTGGTCCGCAACGATCCATGGCCGGAACATCGGCAGCTTGCGGTGATCGACGACGACGGAGGGATCGCGGCGCGAACGGGCACCGCGAACACGGCATGGGCTGAACACCAGGTGCATGACGGGTTCGTTGTCCTGGGCAATGTGCTGCCGGGGCCGCAGACCCTGGAAGGCCTGCGTCGCCGCTTCGTGGAAACCGACGGCATGCCGTTCGAAGAACGCCTGCTGCTGGCGTTGGAGGCTGGCCGCGATGCCGGGGGCCAGGTTGGCGGTCAGGTGTCCGCGGCGCTGTTGGTCTACGACCAGGACAAGTTCGCCCGCATCGATCTGCGGGTGGACCAGCACGACGAACCGGTCGGCGAGCTACGTCGCGTGTTCGAGGCGTATCGGCCGTTCATCCCCTACTACGTGCAGCGCCAGCGCGATCCGCGCGTCCCGCCGTGGCACGAATGGACCCCGGAGGCATGAAACTGGCCTATTCGGCGGGATTTGGCGCGGACCGCCACCGGCGGGATGCCATGCGATCCTGGTTCCAGGTGTAAAGGCCGCTCAACACCACGACCGCGCCGCCGATCATGGTCCAGATGCCGGGAATGTCCGCGAACACCAGCGCGCCCAGAAGCGCGGCCCAGACCAGCAGCGTGTAGCCATAGGGCTGCACCGCGCTGGCTTCGGCGAACTCCAATGCCTTGATCAGCGCGAAATGCGACAGGGCGCCCAGCACGCCGATCCCCAGCATCAGGGATGCCGCAAGCAGGTCCGGCGTGCGCCAGTAGAACGGCGCGACCACCGAAACCGCCGCCAGACCGACGAACGCGGACCACAGCAAGGTGGTTTCCGGCGAATCGTCCCGCGCGCACATCCGCACCATGATCTGATACAGCCCCCACAGGAACGCCCCTGCCAGTGGCAGAGCCAGCGGCCAGGTTAATTCCTCGAACCCCGGGCGGACGATCAGCAGCACGCCAACGAAACCCGCCCCCACCGCGAGCCAGCGATGCAGGCCGACGCGTTCCCGCAGCAGCGGGACGGACAATGCGATGACGATCAGCGGCGATGTCGCGGCGACCGCGTGGGTTTCCGCCAATGGCAGGTATGCAAAGGCCAGCACGAAGACCGCGCCTTCAACCACCGCGATCAGGGAGCGTATGGTTTGCAGCCACGGGCGACGACTGACCGCCTTGCGCCGCACTCCGGCCTTGCGAGCCACCATAACGGCGAACCCGGCATAGACCACGTAGCGGATCCATAGCGTCTGGACGATCGGATAGTCGGCGACCAGGAATTTGGACAGCGCGTCCATGGCGGCAAAGCCGAGCATGGAGAGGGACATGAGGAGGGCGCCGAGGCTTGTCCCGCGTTGGGCGTGGTTCGCGGTTGCTGACATTCGATCGTGGCCCTGTCCCCTGTGGGTGGCGGTAGACCACGACCGGGCGCGTGCGGGAAGGCCGCCCGCGTGGATCGGGGAACTTTGGTTCGAGCGTAAACAGATTGTTCACGATATCCTGCAATGTTGTCGTGGTGATGAAAAGCAGCAGACATATTCGATGAATTTTTTTAAGTCCCTCAACATCGCGGCAAAGCTATCGATATTGACGTTGTCGTTTGCCTTGCCCGCCGCTTACTTGCTTTGGCTGCTGATTGGCCATCATCAAGTGGCGATCGATTTTGCCAGCCGCGAACTGCTCGGCGCCCGAACGCTTGCCGCGCTGGTGCCGGCGCAAAAGGCGTTTGCGGTCGGGACACTGTCCGGCGTTCGGCAAACGAGCGAAATCTCGATATCCATCTGGGCTGCGGCCGAGGCCGGCAAGGCTCTGAATTTAAGCGCCCAGGTCGACGACGCACTTGCCGCGCTCCATGACGCCAACACGCCAGACCAATGGGGTGTGGCCCGAACCGCGCTTCGCGCATTGATCACCCGCGTCGGCGACAGTTCCAACCTTATCCTCGATAACGTGCTGACGACCTATTATCTCACGGACGTAACGCTGAACCGCATCCCGGAGATATTCGATCGCATCGCGGACCTTGCACCCGGACCAGGTGTGGCAGCGAGCATTGAGGCCAAGACTCAATTTCTGATTGGCGTAGGTGCGCTGACAGGGGCGGTAGAGGGGTTGTCGGCATCTATAGCCGCCACCCTTGCGACCAGTGACGCTCAGTCGCTGACCGCGGAACTGGGACGTCGCTATGCTTCGCTCTCCGACGACCTTGCCCCGTTGGTCTCCGGCCTGCGCCAGGGCGCGGAGGTTCGCCAGGGCGTCCGCGCGTTTGTCGACCATCTGACAGTATTCGACAGTCAAGCCCTCGCTCTACTTGACGCGCTGCTTGCTCAGCGGGTGGATACCCTGGTTTCGGAACGGAATGTCGCGATCGGCGTCTCCAGCGGCCTGTTCGTGCTGTCTCTCTGCCTGGTACTTCTGGCGATGCGCCGTTTGGTCATCCTGCCCCTGACACGGCTGACCGAGGTGACGCAGCGTTTGGCCGAGGGCGACATGTCCGCGACGTTGCTGGCAGACGCGCGATCCGACGAATTCGGTCGATTGTACAAAGCATTCGCGTGGTTTCGCGACGGATTGGTGCAAAAGCAGGCTCTGGAACGGGAACAGGCCGATCGACAGGCTAAGGTTCGGGACGATCACGACCGGATGATCGGATCGCTGACGCAGTCTTTCGATGACGCCGTCAAGGCTCAAATCGTGGGGGTTTCGGAAGCCGCGACGGCGTTGTCGGCGATGGCGAATGAGTTGTCGAAGTTGGCGAAAAGGACCGACACCCAGTCGGCGAGTGCAAGCGAGGCCGCGGTCGAGACTGGCATGCGGGGGCGATCGATTGCCGCCGCGGCAGAAGCGTTGGCGGACTATATCCACACGATAGGGCAAGAAGTGACGCGTGGCACCAAGGCGGTGACCGCCCTGACTGGCGATATTGCGCGGGCTGGCAGCCTCGCCGCATCACTCACGGCGGCGACGGAACGGGTGTCCGGTGTTGTGGCCTTGATCGACGGGATTGCTCGCCGCACCAACTTGCTAGCGTTGAATGCGACAATCGAGGCCGCGAGGGCGGGTGAAGCCGGCAAGGGCTTCGCCATCGTTGCGCACGAGGTCAAGGAACTGGCTGGCCAGACCGGCACGGCAACGCGCGAGATCGGCGATCGAATCAGCGAGATGCGCGACGTGGCAGCCAACATGGCCGATATCGTGGTAGATGTTGCCAGCCGACTGATAGAGATGCATGCGGCGACCGCCTCGATCGGCACCGCCGCATCGCTTCAGGAACGCGCAACGGTCGAGATCAGGAACGCCGTCGTCAGTGCGGCGGAGAGCATCCGCTCAGTCACCGAAATCACCCAGGATGTGCGGTCAGATGCCACAACGACCCACAAATCGTCGGAGGACATGCGGCAGGCGGCACTTGGAATGTTGGCACAGGCAAACACGCTCGCAACGAATGTTGATCAGTTCCTGGTCGGGTTGCGCACGCAGCAGAAGGGCGCGGCGGACAATGGAGACATACATGCCCGGGTAGCCTGACGAAGCCGTCGCACGAGCTAGCGCGCCCTGTCTGTCACGCCAGCCCGTCTATCGGTCAAGTGGTCCTGTTACATCGCCAGGTAGCCGCCATCCACGTAAAGCTCGGTGCCGGTGATGTAGGACGCCTCGTCCGACGCCAGGAACAAGGTGGCGTTGGCGACCTCATCCACTTCGCCGGTGCGGCCCAGCGGCACGGCTTTCAGCATCTTGGCACGCACGGTGGGATCGGCGGTGGCGCCCGATGTCCGCATCGGCGGCATCAGGCCGGGATGCACGGAGTTGCAGCGGATATTGTCCTTGCCGAACTGCACCGCCGTGGACTTGGTCATGGTGCGGACCGCGCCCTTGGACGCGTTGTAGCTCATGTGCACCATGGTCTGACCGACAACGCCCGAGATCGAGGAAATGTTGATGATCGATCCGCCGCCGCTCTTTTGCATATGAGGCACGCAGGCCGCGGTTCCCAGGAACACGCCGGTGGCGTTCACCGCCATCACACGTTCCCAGATGCCGGTCTCCAGCAGGTCGTTGACCGCGCTGCCACTGATGCCGGCGTTGTTGACCAGGATGTCCAGCTTGGCGAATTTCGCCACGGTCGCAGCGGCCAGGGCGACCCAGTTGGCTTCGTCGGTCACGTTCAGGGCGATGAACATGGCGGTGCCGCCCGCCTTGACGATATCGGCGACAACCTGGTTGCCGTCGGCTTCCGCCATATCGGCGACGACGACCTTGGCACCTTCCTTGGCGAAGCGGCGCGCGGTGGCGGCCCCCATGCCGGACGCCGCGCCGGTGACGATGGCGACCTTGTTTTCGAGACGCATGTCGCGTTCCCTCGTGTTGTTATCAACAAGGCCATAAGCTGCCACGATGGGTCCCAGTTGGCTACCGTCGGGTAGCCTCAATCGCAGGCGCCGCGGCGGCCCCCGGGGGTGTTCCACTCTGATCCCCACTGGGATGCCCCACTGGGATGCCCCATTGCGATGCTCCCGTCTTGGCGACCGCCGCCGTTCGGCGCACGATAGGAACGTGAATAGCGAGCAGCGTGCCCGCCCACTGACGGAGTTGCGAAGATGGCCCATCGCGGTTTGAAGTTCGGAATCTTTCTCGCCCCCTTCCACCGGCTGGGCGAGAACCCGACTCTGGCGATCGACCGGGATATCGAACTGCTGCAATGGCTGGATCACCTCGGCTACGACGAAGCCTGGATCGGGGAGCACCATTCCGCCGGCTGGGAACTGATCGCGCTGCCGGAACTGATCATCGCCGCCGCGGCGGAAAAGACCAAGCACATCAAGCTTGGATCGGGCGTCACCAGCCTGCCCTATCACCATCCGTTCATGGTGGCGCAGCGTTGGGTGCAGCTCGATCACATGACCCGGGGACGCGCCATGCTGGGGTGCGGGCCCGGCGCGCTGACCTCGGACGCGTATATGCTGGGCATCCAACCCGCCACCCAGCGCCCGCGCATGCTGGAATCGATGGATGCCATCATGGCGCTGCTGAAGATGGAAGAGCCGGTCACCATGAAGACCGACTGGTTCGAGATGCAGGACGCGCGCCTGCATCTGGCGCCCTACAGCGACCCGCATTTCGACATCGCCGTGGCCTCCACCATCACCCCGTTCGGCATGATCGCGGCGGGCCGGCACGGCCTGGGCGTGCTGTCGATCGGCGCCGGACTGCCGGGCGGGCCGGAAGCCCTGGCCAGCCAGTGGCAGATCGCCGAGGACACCGCCGCCAAGAACGGCAAGACCATGGACCGCAAGAAGTGGCGCGTCGTGGTCAGCGCCCATCTGGCCGAGGACGACGAACAGGCGCTGAACGAAGTCCGCAAGGGCGAGCGCAACGAAACCCTGACATACTTTGAGGACACGTTGGGCCGCCCGCCCGGTCGCGCCGACGATCCGCTGAGCGATGGGGTGAAGATGGGCACGACCCTGGTGGGTTCGCCCGAAACCGTGATCAAGGGCATCAAGCGGATGCAGGGCTACAGCCAGGGCGGCTTCGGCGGCATCCTGTTCCGCGCGCATGAATGGGCGACGCGCGAACAGACGATGCGCAGCTACGAACTGTTCGCCCGCTATGTGATGCCGGCGTTCCAGGGCTCCCTGGAACCGATCGCGGCGTCCAACGCCTGGGCGCGGGAAAACCGCAAGCAGGTGTTCGGCGGCACGGTGGACGCGGTCCGGCGCGCCTTCACCGATTTCGGCGCGGCGGCCCCGGATGAGGAAGTGCTGCGGGCGCGGACGCTGGGCGCGCGGGATATCGACCCGCTGCGGTAAGGGGCCTGGTAAGCCGCGTCGGAATCGCAAATGCGCTACCGACCGTCCGACGCGGCTCATTTCGCCGGCGGGTGCGCCGGCAAGACCAATCTGCCTGTGCCAACCTGCCCGTGAGAGTCAGACATGGCCCAAACCCTCCCCCTGCCCACGGCCGCAATTTGAGCTATATGGTCCAATAGAACTTGATCCCAAGGCAGACGGCAGCAGCGGACGGACTCATGAAGCACTGGCGGATTGAAGAGGTTGCCTGGCACCAGTTCGACCCAACGCGGGTCGACCCGGAATTGGTGCCCCTGGTCAAGGCGGCCGCGATGGTGGAACGGAACGGCCGCGACTACGCCACCTATCTGAACGGCGTGTTCGCCGACGACCCCGACTTCCGCCAGGCCGCCGACCTCTGGGCCAATGAAGAAGTCCAGCACGGCGACGCGCTCGGCCGCTGGGCGATGCTGGCCGATCCGACCTGGGACTATGAGGCCGCGTTCGCCCGCTACAAGGCAGGCTACTCGGTCCAGACCAATGCCACCGCATCGATCCGCGGGTCCCGCACCGGGGAGTTGATCGCCCGCTGCATGGTGGAAACCGGCACATCATCCTACTACACCGCCTTGTCGGAGGCGGCCGACGAACCCGTGCTGAAGCAGATTTGCAAGCAGATTTCCGCCGACGAGTACCGCCACTACAAACTGTTCTACGATCACATGCGCCGTTACCTGGAGCGTGAGAAAATCGGCCTGATGGGGCGCATGCGAATTGCCCTGGGCCGGATTGGCGAAAGCGAGGACGACGAACTCGCCTTTGCCTACCACTGCGGTAACCAGGCCGAGTCGGCGCCCTACCATCACGAACGGTGCACCGCCGCCTATATGGCGCGGGCCATGGCGTTTTATCGTTTCCGGCACATAGAACGCGGCACCGGCATGGTCCTGAAGGCGATTGGTCTGCCGCCTCGGGGGCGCCTTTCGGACATATCCGCGCAACTGGGGTGGCGCCTGTTGCAGTGGCGCCAAAAGCGGTACGCCCGCTACATCGCGGCGTAGCGGTCGCTTCCCGCACACCCCCCGACGACCGAGCGTATCTTGGGGCGGCGGCGAGTGTTGCTTGCGTCAGGAAATCGCTTGCCCCCTGGCCGAGCGACCGCTTAGCTTTCGATCGTGGCGATAACGCCCAGCGATTGGTTGCTTTCGATCATGGTGAAGTCGATCCGGTCGCGTTGGACGGTCAACCGCCTCGAATAACAACAACAACCGGCCAAAGCGCCGGATAAGGGAGACACCGGAATGCCCACCGCCAAGAAGGGACCGAGTCGCAGACAGATCCTGAAAGCAGCGACAGCCGCAACCGCCCTGCCGCTGGTCCATATCCGTACCGCCGGAGCCGCCGGAAAAATCTCCATCGGATTTTGGGATCATTGGGTTCCCAAGGCCAACGTCACATTGCGTGCGCAGGTCATGGCGTGGGCCGAGAAAAACAAGGTGGAAGCCGAGATCGACTTCATCACCTCGGTCGGTGGCAAGTTGATGTTGACCGGGGCGGCCCAGGCGCAGGCCAAGAAGGGGCACGACCTGCTCACCTTCCGCGACTGGGAGATACAAAACCATGTCGAGGTCCTGGCCCCGGTCGACGACCTGGTGAAGTCGATCACCGCCCATGCCGGAGAGGTGAACGAGGTCAGTTCCTATCTCGGGAAATTCAAAGGGTTGTGGCGTGCCGTCCCGAGCACCGTCGGCTCCAACTACAAAGGGCCTTGCGGCCGGATCAGCCTGTTGCAGCAGCACGCCGGGCTGGATGTGCGCGCGATGTATCCGCCGGAACCGCGCCAGACGGTGGAAGCCGATGCCTGGACCTGGGATGCGCATCTGCGCGCGGCCGAAGCCTGCCACAAGGCGGGCGTTCCGTTTGCGATCGGGCTGGGCACGACGGTGGATTCCGTGGACACCATCGGGTCCCTGTTCCGGGCCTACGGCGCCGAACTGGTGAATGCCAAGGGCGAGGTGATGCTCGACTCCGATGCCATGAAGCAGGCGTTGGAGCATGCGTCCAGGCTGGTGCGGTATCTTCCGGCGGACGCCGCCAGTTACGACGATGCGTCGAACAACCGCGCCCTGATTTCGGGCAAGTCGGCGTTGATCTGGAACCCGCCCTCGGCCTGGGCGGTGGCGAAGCGGGATGCGCCGGCGATCGCCGAGGATTGCTGGTCGTTTCCGGCGCCGAAAGGGCCGAAGGGACGTTTCACACCGGCCGGCCCCTGGTTCTGGGGCATCTGGTCCTTCGCGCAGAACCAGTCGGCGGCGAAAGAACTGGTCGCCCATCTGATGCAACGCCAGGCCGTCGAGGAGCGGGTGATCGCCTCCGACGGGTTCGACGTGCCGCCCTACCGCAATATGCTGGACTTCCCGGTCTGGGGCGACATCGGTCCGCCCAAGGGCACGCTGTATTCCTATCCGGCCCGTCCGTTCCATGACGCGGTGGCGGCCATCGCCGGTGCTCCGGCGCCACCCGAAATCGGCGTGCAGATCTACAGCCGCGGTGTGATGCCCTCCATGCTGGCGCGTCTGCGCACCGGGCAGACCATTCCGCAGGTGATCGCCTGGGCCAAGCACGAATTGGACGGTTTCAAGTAGGCCGGCCGGCGGGCTACAGCCTCGACGCAAGGCGTGGCAATGGAACTGGCGGGTGCGGTTTCGTTGTCGGGGTGCGCCCCGCCCCGCCCCGGAACCGCCACCGTCCGACGATATTGGACCGGCGACGATTGCCCCGGCCCATCCTCGCGACCCGGTCAGAGAGAACGCCACATCCGCCACGTCGCGGCCATGGCCAGCAAGCCGGCCGCCCCGGTGGCCGCCGTGGCCCAGGGGGCACCGATCGCATCCGCCAGCAGCCCCACGCCAAAAAATCCGATCGGCGCGCTGCCGATGCAGACCGACAGCACGCCCAGGATGCGGGACCGCATTTCCGGTGGAGACGCCAGATAGACCAGGGTCGCCTGCATCGTGGCGAACCCGGCGCCACCCAGCCCGCAGCAGATGAGCGCTACCCCGGCCCACTCTGGTCCCGGAACCAGCGCGAACACCGACAGCATGGTGATGCTGGTCAGCACGCCGCCGACATAGACCCTGCCATACCAGGCGGGGCGCACGCACATCGCGACCAGAACCGCTCCGGTGAACGCACCGACGCCCTCCATGCTGGTCAGGATCCCAACGCCTTCCGGTCCCAGGTTCAACCGGTCGCGCCCGATAACCGGGATCATGCTGGTCAGCGGGAAGCCGAAAATGTTGTAGATGATGGTGACCACCAGGGTGCCCATC
This sequence comes from Asaia bogorensis, assembly GCA_945871455.1. Taxonomy (GTDB): domain Bacteria; phylum Pseudomonadota; class Alphaproteobacteria; order Acetobacterales; family Acetobacteraceae; genus Rhodopila. Next base: position 5,618 of record CAMBXJ010000043.1, on the reverse strand, counting down.
AGGCGCGCGTCGCCGCGGACCATGCGCAGCCCATCCACGATCCGGGCGATGACCGACCCGGCGCCCGACGGTTCGCTGTTGCGGTAGCGCACCTGCCAGGCCGCGATCAGCGCCAGGCAGTACAGCACGACGCAGGCCGCGAAGGCGCCCACGATGCCAAAGGCCGCAAGCAGCAACCCCGACACGGTGGGGCCGATCATGCGACTGGCATTGCCGACGCCGACATCCAGCGACATCGCAATGCCCATCCGAGAAGGCCCCACCGCATCGCCGATCATGACGCGGCGCACCGGATTGTCGGTGGCCCAACCCAACCCGCTGATGAAACAGGCAACGCCCAGGTGCCAGACTTCCAGACGGTCCGACCAGGCCAGGGCCGTCAGCAGCGTGGAGTTGGTTCCCGCCACCAGCACCATTCCGATCAACGACGCCCGCCGCTCCACCCGTTCGGCCCACGCACCCAGGAACGCGCCGAACAGACCCATCGGCAGCATGCGCAGCATCGTCATCATCGCCACGGTGAAGGCCGACCCGGTGCGCTCATACACCACGATGCCGATGGCCACGGTTTCCAGCCACCGGACGATGGAAAACGCCAACCCGACGAACCAGAGCCGCCAGAAATTGGCATATTGGATCGCAAACAGGTCCTTGATCGACGCGTCAGTCCGTCCACTGCTGCGTGCGTCGCTCAAACCGTTCCATCCTCCCGCCGGCCGTCTTCTGACTTGATTGCGGCCCGGTGGAATCAATCCACCATGATGCCGCGATGGCGACCAGACCCAGCGACGTATTGCAGGATAGCGCGGTACGAGGGACGATCCCGCCGCAAGAAAGCGGAAGGCCGGACCATGACCCAACGGATACCCCTGGTGTCGATCGACGAAGCGCAGCGCATCTGCGCCGAAGCCGGACTCCCCGAACGGCTCGGCCGGCTGAGCGCGTTCCGCACCCTGGCGCACAACCCCGAATTGCTGAAGGCGGTGTTCGGCCAGCTCATGACCCTGATGAACCGCAACCGGCTGGATACCCGCCTGCGGGAGTTGATGATCATGCGCATCGGCTGGGCCACGGGATCGGTTTACGAATGGACCCAGCACTGGCGCGTCGCAACCGGTGTCGGCATCCCGGCGGAGGATGTGCTGGCGGTGCGGGACTGGCGCAATTCCGACCGGCTGACGGCGGCGGATCGCGCGGTGCTGGCCGCGACGGATGAAACCTTGGCCGGCAAGACGATCTCCGACACAACCTGGGCCGAGGTGACGAAACACATCACAAATGCGGCCGAACAGATGGAGTTCATCGTGGCAATGGGCAATTGGACCCTGTTTTCGATCCTGCTGCGCAACCTTGGCGTGCCGTTGGAGGAAGGCACGGCCGCCTGGCCGCCCGACGGCAAGGTTCCTCCGGCGGCGGAGGCCTGACCCATGGCACGAGCCATCGCGGCGGGCGTGGGCCTGCAGGAATATCCGTTCGACACCACGGACGGGTTCTGGCGCTGGGTGGATCTGTGTGAGGCGGGAGGGATCGACTCGATCTGGCAGACCGACCGGCTGGTCAGCCGCACCCCGATCCTGGAATGCATGATGGCCCTGGCCGCCATTGCAGGGCGGACCAAACGGGTCAAGTTTGGCGTGAACGTGGTTTCCGTGGCGATGCGGGAGCCGGTGTTGCTGGCCAAGCAATGCGCGACGTTGGACCTGCTGTCGTCCGGCCGGCTGCTGCCGGGATTCGGCATCGGCAGCCCGCGTGGGCCGGAATGGACCACGATGAATCTGGACCCCACCACAAGGGGCCGGAAAACCGATGAAGCGCTGGAGATCATCAGCCGCCTCTGGGCCGGCGAGAAGCTGGACTTCAAGGGCCGGCATTTCCAGTTGAACGGGGCGTCGATCTCTCCGCTGCCGGTGCAGGCGGACCTGCCGATGTGGATCGGCGGGTCATCGGACGCCGCGATCAAGCGCACGGCCAAGTATGGCACCGGTTGGCAGGCGGGCGCGGAAACCGCCGAAACCGTGGGCAAGGTTATCGCCGGGATCAAGGCGGGCGCCATCGCCAATGGCCGCACCATCGATGATGATCATTACGGGGCGGCGCTCGCGTATCGGTTCGGCAAGGCGGACGATCCGGGCATGGCGAAGATCATGGAGCAGTACAAGGCCCGCACCGGCCGGGACGCGGCCGACTATTTCGCCATTGGCGGCGCCGACGAGATCCTGGAACGCCTGTCCGCCTATGTCGAAGCGGGTGCTTCGAAGTTCATCCTGCGTCCGGCGGCGCAGGGCGATGCCGACATGTACGCGCAGACCAAACGCCTGGTGGAAGAGGTGCTGCCGCGGATGGCCGCGCGATGGCCGAAACCGGTGAAGGTCGCGGCCTGAAGGCTCCGCGGGACAGGCTCTTTCCCGACACCGGGAAAAGGGTCTGTCCGATCAGGCGGCGACCGGGGCCAGTGCCTTTTGCAGCCGAACCTCGTCCTCGTGACTCAGCGAGGATTGGAGGATCGTGCCGCCGAATTTCTCGATTTCCTTGACCACCTTGTCGGGCGTCGCCTTGCGGATCAGCACGAACAAGGCGGATGTGTTTGCTTCCATCTTCTCCGCCAGGGTCTTCATCAACTGGTCGTCGATCCCCGCATCGGTCAGCGCGCCGGAAATCGCACCCGAGGTGGCGCCGATGGCAGCGCCGAACAGCGGGCTGAGGAACATCATGCCGACGATGGTGCCCCAGAACCCGCCGGAGATCGCGCCGGCGACCGACAGGTTAACGGCCTGGTTTAGCCTGACCTTGCCATCTGCATCCTTCGTCGCGACGACCGCGTCCTCAAGCTCCAGCAGGTATTCCTTCTGCAAGTTCCACGCGTCATTGCGAACGCAGCGAAGCACTCCAGGTGCCTGGCGTCATCGAACCTGTTGGCTGCCCTGGATTGCTTCGCTGCGCTCGCGATGACAGCGGCCGTTGCCGCCATGAGTCGCCGATTCGGTCCGTTTGAATTACGCGAACGCCTTGACGAAGGCTTCGAACCGGGTGCGCAGCGATTTGTCGTGGGGCGTGACCGGGGGAATGGCGCGGGTGATCCCGAGCAATGTGTAGACGGCGATCTGTGCGGCGCGGACGGAATACTCGACGGTAAAGACGGTATCGTCCGGGATTTCGACAAACTGGCTGATGAATGCGAAGTTGTGGGTTGCGGGAGGAACCGGCAACGGTCGGTCGCCTTGCTTGCGGGGCATGAACTCGGCGGTTGTGTAGGGCAGCCGGCATGGAATGCAGTTGGCGCCCATAATCGTATCCGGATCGAAACGTAAATGCCCGCACAGCTCGTGCAGGATGTCGGCGCCGTTGCACTGGTCCATCGGCTTCGCCACGAAATTGCCGACCCGGTCGGGAAACAACGCGTATCCCCAGAACACCTGCACATTGGCCGGTTGGTCGATGAAATGGGGCTGGTGCGCCAGGACGATCGACATCAACCAGGCCGAATCCTTGAATGTGACCAGCCCGCCGGTCCCGGCCTCGTTGCCGCTGAACGCGAACATGGCATCGAAAAATGCCGTATTCGTCAGGGTAACGGTGAAAGATTCCCAGCAGGATTGCGCGATGGAACTGTTGAAGATCGCTGGATTGCCGAAACCGGGTCGCGCCGCCGCCAGCTTCTCCCACAATGACCAGCCACCGCTATCGGCCTTGGTCAGCTTCGCCGGCGGGGTCGTCATGGAACCGAAGCTGGACGCATCGGTCATCGACGCGTTCTGGATGAAGACCAGGTCGTCGGCGTTCACGACGATGCTCTCGGCCTTGCCATCACATAGGTTATGCAGCTCGGTCACCCGAAACAGCCCGTCGATGATCCGGTGATCGACGTCGGTGACGGTGCAGTTCGTGACAAGGTTCACGCCTTGCGCCCGCAACCATGTCTGCAAGGGCAAAACCAGAGAGTCGTATTGATTGAAGATGGTGCGCTTCACCCCGCCCAACGTCTCGATGCGGGAGAATTCCAGCATGAAGCGATGCAGATAGCGGCGCAGTTCCACCGCGCTGTGCCAGGGCTGGAACGCGAATGTCGTGACCCACATGTACCAGAATTCGGTCTCGAAAAACGCGGGGGAGAGCCAATCCGTGATACGGTTGTTGCCCATTTCGGCTTCATCCGCGTTGCTCAATTTCAGCAACTCCACGCGGTCCTGCATCGACAGACCCATGGAGGTCACGGCGATCTTGGTGCGGCGCCGGTCGACCAGGCGGGCCATCGAATCGGCCTTATGGTGCTCGTTGAACTCCATCGTTTCGTCGTAGACCGATTTCCCCGCGTGGCTGATCGAAGGGATCTGTCTGAACAGGTCCCATGTGCACTCATAATTGTCGGTGGTCAGCATACGCCCGCCGCGCAATGCATAGCCGCGCACGGGATCGCCGGCCGCGTCCAGGCTGCCGCCCAGGCGCGAGGCGGCTTCTAGGATCGTTATGTCGGCACCTGGGAACCCACCGTCACGAATCATGAACGCGGCGGCGGCCAGGGATCCGATGCCACCGCCGACGAAATAGGCCTTCGATCGCGCTCGCATTGGTTTGATACCTTCCAAAGGGCCGCCTGGTTGACGCCCGGACAGCATCTGACGGTCTTCCGGTGGAGGCTGAGTGATCCTACCCATAGCCAGTACAGATCGGTCAGACTCGGAAACTACTCAGTCGCTTGTCGTCACCACGGGATGGTTCGTCCAACGTGATGGTCGGGTCGGGCGGTGCATCGCGATCGTCGGACGGTCCGGACGGCAACGCGGACCCCGGGCGCACCGGGCGTCGTCGCCACCGGCATTGACGCAACCGGGTAGCGCGCGCCCCCTTTCCCATGCCAGAAGGCCGTATGAACCCGCCCATGACACCCAGCCCGCGGCTCCCATGATTCCGAAAATCCGCGTGCGCGGGCTGCGCAAGACGTTCGGCGACAAGATCGTGCTGGACGGCGTCGATCTGGACGTGATGCCGAAGACCTCCATGGTGATTATCGGCGGGTCCGGCTCCGGGAAGTCGGTGCTGCTGAAATGTATTCTCGGCATTATCGAGCCGGATTCCGGCACGGTCGAAATCGACGGGACGGACATCACCCGACTGCCGACTCAGGAGCGCACCGCGATCCGATCCCGCATCGGCATGCTGTTCCAGAACGGCGCTTTGTTCGACAGCCTGCCGGTCTGGGAAAACGTGACATTCGGCCTGATCGCGCAGAAAAAAATCCGGCGATCGGACGGGCGGGACCACGCCGTCGGTTTCCTCAGCCAGGTCGGATTGGCCGACACCGTGCGGGATCTGTCGCCGGCCGAATTGTCCGGCGGGATGCAAAAGCGGGTGGCGCTCGCCCGGGCCATCGCCGCGCACCCTGACATCCTGTTCTTCGATGAGCCGACCACCGGGCTCGATCCGATCATGGGGGCGATCATCGACGGGCTGATCGTCGAATGCGTGAAAGACCTGGGTAGCACCGCGGTCGCCATCACGCACGACATGGCGAGCGCGCGCCGCATCGGCGATGCGGCGGCGATGATCCACAAGGGGCGCATCATCTGGTCCGGACCAGGCGACCGGCTGATGGAAAGCGGCAATCCCGAGGTCGATCAGTT
>CAMBXJ010000042.1 GCA_945871455.1 Asaia bogorensis | reverse complement strand
CGCAGCAGGTTCTGCCATTGCGCCTCGGTGACCAGGATGATGGCGACGTGGCCGTCCTTGGCCTCATACACGTTGTAGGGCGCGCGGTTGAAGTTGGCGAAAGCATTGCCGCTGCGTTCGGGCACCTTGCTGCCGGCGCGGAAATACTGATCCAGGCCGGTGGCGAGGCAGGAATACACCGCCTCCACCATCGCCACTTCGACCAGGCGGCCCACACCGGTGCGCTCCCGTTCCAGCAGCGCCGTCATCAGGCCGGCATAGAGATGCGCACCGCCAAGTATATCGACATAGGGCGCGCCGGTTCGGGTGGGCGGGCCGCCCGGAAAGCCGGTCAGGCTCATGACGCCGGATGCTGCCTGAATGGTGAAATCCATCGCCAGATTGTCGCGGTCGGGCCCGGACAGGCCGAAGCCGGTGGCCGAGGCATAGACCATGCGCGGATTGATCTCATGCAGGACGGAGAAGCCGACACCAAGCCGGTCCATCACACCCGGCGCATAGTTCTCCACCAGTGCATCCGCCTTCAGCACCAGTTTCTTCAGCAGCGCGCGGCCTTCCTCGGTCTTCAGGTTCAGGCTGACACCGCGCTTGTTCGCGTTCAGCATCACCACCGGAAAGCCGCCTTCCTTGCCGGCGGGCGCCATGTGACGCAGGCTTTCCCCGCCCGGCGGTTCGATCTTGATGACATCGGCGCCGGCCTTGGCCAGCATCATCGTCGCATAAGGACCCTGGTAGAACTGCGTAAGGTCCAGGATGGTGAACCCCGCGAGGGGATGGTTGGGTCGCGTGCTCATCCGTCAGATCACCCCGTTCTTGCGCAAATCCGCCAGTTCTTCGACGGAAAGTCCCAGCCAGTCACCAAAGATCTCGTCATTGTATTGTCCGACCCGGGCACTGGGCATGGTGGGTGCGATATCGGTGCCGTGCAGGCGAATCGGCGTGGTCGGCAGGACAACCCGGCCGAGATCGGGGTGATCCACCCATTCCAACATGCCGCGACTATGCATATGCGGATCGTGCATCACTTCCTGCACGTCCCGCACCGGAGCAACCGGAATGCGGAATTGCTTGGCCTGCGCGGCAATCTCGGCCTTGGTCAGGCTGGTGGTCCATGCGGTAACGATGGCATTGGTCTCAGCCAATCGAGCCGAACGGTCATGCATGGTACGGAAGTTGGGGTCGTTCTTAACTTCCGGCCGGCCCGCGGCGTCGAGGATGTTGTGCCAATGCTGCTCGGTTCCGGTATGGATAGCAACGAAACCATCCTTCACCGGATAAACGCCATAAGGCGCGATCGCGCCGCCGGACTGATTGCCACTACGAGGCGGCACCTTGCCGGAGCGGTACAAACCCTCGAACGAGCCAGCCAGCGTATAGTAGACCGCTTCCTGCATCGCGACCTCGACCAATCGACCGACGCCGCTGCGATCACGCTCATACAGCGCCGTCATGATGCCGCCATAGACATGCACGCCGCCCATGAAGTCGGCGACGGTAATCCCGGCGCGCACCGGCGGGCCGTCGGGGAAACCGGTGACACTCATGATGCCCGATGCGGCCTGCACCGTCAGGTCCATCGCCAGAGCCTGATGGTCCGGGCCGCTGATCCCATAGCCTGTGCCGGTGGCGTAGATCAGCCGGGGATTGATGTCATGCAGAACGGACCAGCCAACGCCCATCCCATCCATCGTGCCGGGTCCGAAATTCTCCAGCAGCACGTCGGCGCGTTTGACCATTTCGAACAGCAGTTCGCGGCCGCGCTGCGTCTTCAGGTTCAACGTCACCGCGCGCTTGTTCGCGTTCAGCATCGCGAACGACATCGTGCCCTTGGCACCGGGCGGTGTGCGCTTGCGCAGCGGCTCGCCCCCCGGTGGTTCGATCTTGATCACGTTGGCGCCGGCCTTGGCCATCAGCAACGTCGCGTAGGACCCCTGGAAGATCTGACCGAAATCCAGGACCGTTACACCGGCGAGCGGCATTGTCATGCTCAACGTCCCTTGAAGCTGGGTTTACGGCGTTCCCGCCAGGATTGATGACTTTCCGCCTTGTCTTCGGTCATTTCCAGTGCCGCGAACCGGTAAAGATCGCCGAGCACGGCTTCGCCCAACGGCGAGTCGAATCCGCTACGCAGCGATTCCTTGGTCACGCGTGTGGCGAGCGGCGGCAGCGACGCGATGTGCTCCGCGACTTCCATGGCCTTTGCCATCATCTCCTCCGGCGGCACCAGCCACTGCGCCAGGCCCATGCGGTAGGCCTCCGCCCCGCTGACCGGGAAGCCGTAGGCGGCGCGCATGGCCTGCCCCTTGCCCACCCAGCGCGCCAGGCGGATCGTGCCGCCCTGCGCCGGCATGATGCCCAGGCCGGCTTGCGGCAGGCGCCACTCCGCCTGTTCCGACGCGACGATCATGTCGCAGCAATAGGTGACGATGCAGCCGATGCCGATGGCATAGCCGTTCACCGCCGCGATGATCGGCTTCGCAAAGTCCGACACCAACGTAATCGCGCTGCCCCGCCGCCTGCTCGGCAGTTCCTCCAGAAAATCCGCCACCGAATCGTGGCTGTGGGTCTTCGGGTTCTTCAGGTCCGCCCCGGCACTGAAGGCGTTGCCGGCGGGATCGCCGGTCAGGATGACGCAGCGTATGTCGCGGTCATCCTCCAGCTTCGGCATCAGGTCCAGGAATCCTTCATTGTATTCCGTGCACCAGGCGTTGCGTGCCTCGGGCCGACTGAGTGTCAGGACCGCGACATGACCGCGCTTTTCATACAGCAATGGCATCGTACCGTTCCCCCGTTCCGCTTTACAGTCTGCGTTCTCGCTGCCTACGGTACACCCCGTTATCAGGAATGTCAGGTGGTTGGGGGAAACGATGTCGGAGACCGACGAACGCGTCTATGTCGACTATGAATGCAAGGACCACATCGCGACGATCGCGATGAATCGTCCGGAGAAGTTGAACGCCGTCAGCGACGAAGTGGTGCGCCAGTTGATGACGGCGTTTCGTCGCTTCGATGCTGACAAGGATGCTTACGTGGCGATCCTGTGCGGTCGCGGACGGGCGTTTTGCAGTGGCGCCGACGTGCACCAGCGTCAATTGCGGTCCCGCGAGGAATTCGAGCGACTCGGCGGTCCGCAAGGCCACGGTGCGAATTCCGGCGATCTGTTGACGCAGTCCGTCAACTGGAAGCCCGTTATTGCCGCCACCCATGGCTATGTTCTTGGGCTGGGTCTTGGAATGGTGTTGGACTGCGATCTGATCGTGGCGGAAGAAGGCACGCGGTTTCAGTTGACCGAAACGTCGCGTGGGCTTGGGGCGGCCAAGCACTGGGCGCAGTTCCACTTCCGCGGCGCCGGTGCGTTTGGGGATGAAATCGCGTTAACTGGACGTTATTTCACCGCGGAGGAAGCGTTCGCCGCCAACATCATCAACCGCGTTGCCCCCAAGGGGACGTTCATGGACGTTGCGCAGGAATTGGCCCGTAGTGTTGCCGCGAATCCACCACTGTCGGTGCGGGCCACGGTGCGGACGCGTCGCTGGTATCTGAGCGAATACACGCGCGAAGCCGCATTCCAGCAAGCGCCGATGAAGCTGTATTTGTCGGAAGATTTCCACGAGGCAGCACTTGCCTTCAAGGAAAAGCGCAAGCCGCGCGCGTTCAAGGGCCGCTAGGCGTCTCGCAAAAGCGAGTGCTCCATTTGGTTCGGAGCACTGACTCCTCCACGTCATGGCGGGCGAAGGCCCGCCATCCACGTCTTGCGGTGCTGATATCGGCTAAATTGTGGATGGTGGGCCTGCGCCCACCATGACGGGATCAGCTGCCAGTGCGCCAACTGGAACGGTAGTTCTTGGACGTCACCTTGGTTTACTACAGGTCCGGTCGTCCCGCGCGGCCCCCAACAGCCGCGCGGGACATACCAAGATCGGATACGTTCGCCGGGTTTAACCCTTGGCTGACCGCTTCCCCATAGCCTTACGGCCGGCCTTCTTCATGGGAGCACTGCGGCTTTTGCCAAGTCCCATTTCCTTGGCGAGAGCCGAACGAGTAGCAGCATAGTTCGGCGCGACCATCGGGTAGGTGCCAGGCAGGCTCCACTTCACGCGGTATTCGTCGACCGTCAGGTTATGTTCGGTCATGAGATGCCGCTTCAGCATGGTCATTTGCTTCCCGCATTCCAGGCACACCATGTAATCGGCGAACACCGACTTGGTGGTTGGAACGGCCGGCTTCGGCGCTTCAGCTACGGCGGCAACTTCGCCGACGCTTACCAGCGTCTTGTAAACCTCCCGGATCAGGGACGGTAATTCCTCGACCGCGACCGCATTCTTGGTAACATGCGCGCTCACGATCTGGGCGGTGAGACCCAACACATCATCTGCCATATATTGCTTTCCTGCAACCCAGTCCAGGTAATCTAGACCATCAATATCTGTATTGCTATAGGCTTATCGTACAATTTGGAAGTGAATTCGGCTCCGGCGTTCGTTCGCGGAGATCATCGCCCAGCACACATGACCCGGAATGCGATGCGACCTGATCTGGGAAGCGGAGCGGCAGGTCAGAAGACCTCAAGATTGCGTGGACACTTGCTCTATTGGGTTCACACCGACTGGAATCGGCAACCGGCTCCGGCTCTTTGTTTGATCGGCTGATGGACACGCCGTTACGTTCCGCTCCCCGTGATCAGGCTCCATGTTTGCCGCCGGGCGCCATGACGGCCAAGATAGCCGTCAATGGTGTCGGGAGAATTTCATGGAACTCGCCTTGAACGGGAAAGTAGCGCTGATCACCGGCGTCAGTCGTGGCATCGGCGCGGCGATCGCGGCCGAATTCGCCCGGGAGGGAATCCATGTCTGCCTGGTCGCCAGAGACCAGACGAAGCTGCGGGAGGTCGCCGCCGGTATCACCAATACAGCCGCTGTCCGCACCGCTGTTCATGCCGCCGATCTGACGCGGCCGGACGCCGCCATCGCCGCGGTTGAAGCCGCCATCGCGGCTTTTGGCCGACTGGACATCCTGGTGAACAACGCGGGCGCAACCAAACGAGCCGATTTTTTCGAGCTCTCGGAAGAAGACTGGCAGGATGGATTCGCCCTGAAGTTCCATGGCTACGTGCGATTGACCCGTGCCGCCTGGCCGCATCTGCGCCAGTCAAAAGGATCGATCATCAATATCGTCGGAATCGGGTCGCGTGCCGGGTCAGCCGAATTCACCATCGGCGGCTCGGTGAATGTTGCATTGCTGAACTTTACCAAGGCCATGGCCGATATCGGCGTCAAGCAGGGCGTCCGAGTCAACGCCATCAATCCCGGACTGATCGAAACCGACCGATTCAGCCGCAACCTGGAACGCACGATGCGGGATCGGTCATGTAACCGCGAAGATGCGCTCACGTATCTGTTATCCTCCCACGGCACGACGCGAGTCGGCAGACCCGACGAGATCGGCGCTCTAGCGGCTTTTCTGGCATCGGAAAAGGCTGATTTCATTCAAGGCTCGATCATCGATATCGACGGCGGCGCGACGCGGTCGTTGTAAATGAAAGGAATTGCCATGACTTATGCTCCTGATGAGGTTACCGCGCGCCTCGCGGATTACGTCGTATCCAACCGTCCGGCCGATATGCCTGATTCCGTCCGACAGGAATCATTGCGCGCTTTCTTCAACATTGTCGGCTGCACCGTCGGCGGCGCTCGGCATGCGGGAATCGATCTGCTGGAAAAAGCCATCGGGCCATTCGCCGGACCGCCGCAGGCAACCTTGTTCGGACGCGGCCGGCGCGCCGACATCCTGCATGCCACGCTCGTCAATTGTCTCGCTTCAAGCATATACAGTTTCGACGACACGCACGAACAGGCCGTGGTCCATCCCGCGGGTCCGGTCGCGGCCGCCGTGCTGGCGCTCGCGGAACTGCGGCCGACCAGCGGGCGCGACCTGTTGCACGCGTTCATGCTGGGGGTGGAGCTGGAATGCCGGTTGTGCAAGGCACTGACCGTACCGCCCGCCAAAGGAACCATGGCCTGGTCGGGAACCGGGATCACCGGTGGCTTTGGCGCCGTGGTGGCAGCGGGCAAGTTGCTCCATCTCGATGTCGCGACCATGCGCCAGGCGATGGGAATCGCTTTGTCCCAAGCCGCCGGATTTCGTGCCATGCACGGCACGATGGTGACCCCCATGATGCCGGCGCATGCCGCGCAGACCGGCCTGCGCGCGGCAATGTTGGCGGAACACGGCTTCACCGCGTCGCAGACGGGGCTGGAAGGCCATTTCGGCTTCCTATCGGTCTTCTGCGAAACCCCCGACACCGACGCGCTGGCGGGGGATCTCGGTCAGCGCTTCGAAAGCCTGCGCAATACTTACAAACCCTATCCCTGCGGCATCGTCATCCATCCCATCATCGATGCCTGTCTTCAGTTGCGGAAGGAACGGTCGATCAAGGCCGAGCAGATTGCGTCGGTGTCGATCGAGGCGTCACCCGGGGCGATGACGCTGTGCAATCGGCGCAACCCAAAGGATGAGATGCAGGCCCATGTCAGCCTGCACCATTGGACCGCCGTCGCCTTCATCCGCGGCACCGCGCGCATTCAGGACATGGATACCGAAACCGCGGTCAAGGATCCGGCGTTGATGGCATTCCAGGACAGGGTCGAAGCCACGCTGAACCCCGCCTTTGCCGCCGACTCGACGCAGGTGACGGTCACAATGACCGACGGCCGGCGCCATGTCTGCAAGATCGAGCACGGGATCGGCAGCGCCGCCCGCCCGATGACCAACGCCGAATTGGAGCGGAAATTCATCGATCTGGCGGAACCGGTGATCGGTCAGGCCAGGACACGCGAACTGGTCGGCAAATCCTGGGACGTGGAAGCGCTGGCGGATGCGGGCGACCTCGCCCGGGCCGCCGCCTGAAGCGCGCGGTCAGATGCCATCACGCAGGGCCGATGGAGGAAACCCCATCGTCCTGCGAAACGCCGCGGAGAATGCGCTGACGCTGCGATAGCCGTTCCGTTCAGCAATCAAACCGACCGGCTCGCCGTTCACCAGGGCTTCCAGGGCATTATGGAACCGCACCCGCTGCCGCCAGACGGAAAAGGTCAAACCCAACTCCCGCTCAAACAATCGCGCCAGGGTGCGGGGCGACGCACCCGCAATGTCGGCCCAGGCATCGAGCCCGGACTGACGCGACGGATCGGCCAGCAGGGCCGCGCAAACCCGCCGCAAACGAGGATCGCGTGGCATTGGCAACACCAGGGGCAGAGGGCGGGCCGTCGCGATCTCTGACAGGATCAGGGTGGCGATGGCCCCGCCGCGGCCGGCTTCGTCATACAGCACGGGTTCGGCAATCAGCGCCAGGATCAGCGCGCGCAGCAGGTCCGACACCTCCAGCACGGTCGGCGCCGCCGGGACCCCGTCCGACACGTCACCGACCAGATAGATGGTCCGCATCGCTACCTGGCCTCGGATCTCGATCGCGTGGGTGACCTGCGCGGGGATGTAGACCGCGCGATCCGGCGGCACGATCCAGGCCTCCCGACCGGTATGCACCCGCATGCTGCCCGACACCGAATACAGCAACTGATCGCGGGTATGGGAATGCGGCGCGATATGAAAGCCGTTCGGAAAGTCCTTCGCCATGGCCGCCACGGGGCGCGGCACGGCCTGATAGTCCAACGGATCGGTGCTGCGAGGCCCGGACATGGCGCTGATCGCTCATCGGATTGGCGGTTTCTCGACACTTCTTGGCAGGACGGCGCATCCTTGCCAATCCTAGGATGGCTAGAGCGGTTTCATCCTGAGTGGAAGCGGCAAACCGCTCTAGCTCTCTGCTTTATCGCATGATTCACACGCTGTTACGTTCGGCTCAGCGTGATGATGATCTACCAGAACCGTCGGGGGACGCGCCATGAACCGCGATCGCATGCATTTCCTGCTGCTGAATGTCGGCCATTTCCTGGACCATCTGCTTAGCCTGGTCTTCGCGACCGTCGCCGCCCTGGCCCTCAGTCGCGAATGGGGCCTCAGCTATGGTGAGTTGCTGGCCTATGCGACCCCCGGATTTCTGGCTTTCGGCCTGTTCTCCCTGCCGGCCGGTTGGCTGGCGGACAAATGGAGCCGGGAGGGGATGATGTGCGTGTTCTTCGTCGGCATCGGACTTGCCTCGATCGCCACCGCCTTCGCCCAGTCGCCCTTGCAGATCGGCATCGGCCTGTTCGTGGTTGGGATGTTCGCCGCCATCTACCATCCGGTGGGCCTGGCGATCGTGACCGGGAAATGGCGCAACACCGGGATGCGCATCGCCGTCAACGGCGTGTTCGGCAACCTGGGGGTGGCCAGCGCCGCGCTGCTCACCGGGTATTTCATCGACAACGGCGGCTGGCGAGCGGCCTTCGTCGTCCCCGGCATGTTCTCCATCGCAGTCGGCGTGGCCTATGCCCTGCTGCGCTGGCCAGAGATCGCCGGCGAGCACGCCACGCCCCAGGCCGCCCCAACCGCCGCGACACCCGCCTTGGCCGCGGATCACAGGGCGCTGCTGGTCCGGGTTTCCATCATCGTGTTCGCCACGACCGCCATCTCCAGCATCATCTTCCAGTCGACAACCTTCGCCTTACCGAAGATTTTCGACGAGCGATTACAGGGGCTTGCCCATGCTGTCTCGGATTGGGCCCGCATCGTCGGCATCCCCGTGCGGGCGGATGTCGCCACGGTCGTCGGGATGTTCGCCTTCCTGGTATTCGCGGTGGCATCGCTGGCCCAACTGATCGTGGGCAAAATGCTGGACCATTACGGCCCACGCCCGGTGTTCCTGACCGTGGCCGCGATCCAGCTCGTGTTCTTCGGCATCATGCCCGGATTAAACGATGCGGTCGCGCTCGCGGTTGCCTTCGGGTTCATGCTGGGCGCGTTCGGGCAGATCCCGATCAACGACTACATGATCGGGAAAATGGCCAGCGGGGCGTTCCGAGCACGCATCTATGGAGTCCGCTACGTCGTCAGTTTCACCGTGCTGGCCGCCGCTTTGCCGCTGATCGCTTTCGTGCACGACCGCTGGGGCTTCGACACGCTGTTCCATATCCTGGCCATCGCGGCGGCCCTGACGATCGTCGTGGTCGCAAACCTGCCGCGTCAGCTTCCATCCCCGGTCGCCGCGCCGGCCTGATCGGGGCATCGCCCGGCGATGCCGCGCCAACGCCAACCCGACCCGGCCCAACCCGACCCGGCCCAACCCGATACCACCCAACCCGACCCGGGGAACATCACGACGCGGCCTCCAGCATCGCCAACGCCGCCTCCGGTCCCGCCAGTATCTCCACCAGCCGCACCCGATCCGCTCGGCCGATCCCGTCCGCGCCCGGAGTCTGGCGCACGATCTCCGCGGCCTGGCGCAACAGCCTGTCGTAGGTCTCCCCGCCGCCCACACCGCGCGCCTCGATCTCCAGCGCCCGCAGGCCCCTGGCCGCCGCCTCCAACCGTTCGACCGGATCATCCCCGGCCGCACCGAGCGAAGACCGCAGCGGGGCAATGAAGTCGGTCGTCAGCCCCTCCGCGAACCGGCTCCGGCAACTCGTGTCCAACTGGCGTCGGATCGCCTTGATCCGCTCCCGCCGCGGCGCCGGCGCGGAGTCATCCCCGAGTTGTTCCAACAGCTTCGAGACCCGGCGCACCGTGGCGCCGACATCGGTCAGACTGACGGCGTGGATGCGTTCCTCCACCGCGCCGTCCTCCTCCAACCGCGCGGTCAACGCCTCGATCGCCTGATCCAGGGCGGGGCGGAGGGAGAAATCCGCTCCCACCAACGTCGCCGCCGCCATCTGCGCGATAGCGGCCACCAGGCTCGGCGCACGAGTCGCCGCAACGACGATCGCCACGGGAAGCGCCTGGGGATCGCGCGCGCCGATCCTTTCCAGCAACGCCGCTGCCGTCCGTGAGTCGGGGTCGCGATCGCGCTCGCCCAGAAGGGCCTCCAGAGCCACCGCCTCGGTCAGCAGGGCACCGACCACGCTGGCCAGTGGCGGGTAAAGGCCGATGCTCAGGCCGGTGGTGTCCCACTCAACCGGGGGTGGGGCGGCGAAGATAATCTCACCCGCGCGTGGCCAGAGCACGCCGCCAGCCCGCAAGGCGACGTCGCGGTCATGCACGGTATGGCCCTTGACCATGACCTCGATCGCCCGCGCCTCGTCCCCCAGTCCCGCCCGGACCGTCGCCGCCAGCGATCGCAGCACGGTCCGTGGCAAGGCCGCCGCCCCCGGACGCCAACGGGTGGCGGGGACGATGATCGGGTCGAAGACCATGAACAGCAGCCGGTCGAGGGTCAACGGGCGGGCCGGCCGCAAACGGGCCAGACGGGGACGGAGCGCGGCAATCATGTCGTCGGCGGGGCCACGGTTCGCCATGGAGTCGATCATGCGAACGACCTGCAGGACCCGCTCATCCGCCGCTTCCATCAGCGTGCGAGAGATGGCCCGGATCGCTGGGTCCGATGGACGGGTTGACTGACGTGTCATCCGATCGCTCGCCCTCCCTGCCTAGGCTTCATCCGGCGAAGCGCCGCCGGTGTGGAGCCGTTGAAATGAAGCGCCATCCTGCATTTCTAAGCCGACATCGCGCGCAGTTTCTCATTGCGGGCGACCAGGCCGAACGACACCCCACTTTGGCGCGCGAAGGCCCGCTGCTCGGTTGATCGCAGGGACGGTTCCAATGCGTCCTGCGACAATGCGTCCCCCACCCAATCCATCGCTTCTTTCGGCAGCGTTGGCACGAGCTGAGCCACTTCCCGCACGATGGCCTGTGAGTCTTTCGAGTCGGACGCGACCTCCGCCAGCAGACAAATCGGTTCCCAGCCATCCAGCAGCCAGTCGGGGCGGGAGATCGCGATTTGGATGCTGCCCGGATTTGTGTGCCAGTCGCCGAGCAGCCCGACCACGTCGGATAGGCGCCCGTGGGCCTTGGCGATGAGGCTTTCGGCACTCCGGATGAAGGTCGCGATGGATCCGATCAACGACCCGACGAGCCCGCCGCCGGATCCATCAAGGGTTGGCCCGGCGTCTCTGATCAGCCGGTCCCGGAATTCCTTCATTCGCGCCAGCAGCCGGATCAGCCGGGGCGACCGCCCCCATGGGTCCAACCCGCCGCGCGCAAACAGTCCCGCCAGGGTCTCCAGATCAGCGGCGATCGTGGCCGGATCCGCGCGGACCCTTGGGGCGATGTGCCGGATGGCGTGTTTGGCACGCAACTCCAACTCCGGCGTGCGTGGCATCGCTTCGTCGATCACCATACCGGTGGGTTCGACCTGTTCGACGAGCGTCATCAGCAGCAGGAAATTGGCCAGGAGGACCCGTTTGGTATCGGCCTGCGCCGCCATCTCCGCCGCGCGGCGGGCGTCCCGACCAGCCAGACCCTCGGCTGCGATATCCCGGGCAACCTGGCGCACGCTTGGCGGAGTCATCATCGGCAGGCGCCCGACCCGCTGGTGCAGCAACGTGTCGTGCACCGTCGGGCGGCAGAACTGGCGCACGCCGCCCCAGTCCAGGATGTAGACGCCGCGGCCGCCGGACGGATTGGGGATGATGAATTCGGTGCCGGTCCGCTGCGCCGGACGCATGCGGGCCCCCAGCAGCGCCGGCGTCGTCACCGGCACGGCGACCCCGCGCTCGACGAAGCTGGTCGGATGATAACTCTGGGTCAGTGGCAGATTGATTTCGGACACATATGTAGGATGCCGCGGTCCGGTAAAGATTCCGTTAGCGACCGGCGCCCGCCGTTGGGATTTGTGGCTGTTCGGATTGGGGCCGTTTGGTTTTGGGGCTGCTCGGACTGGCGGCTACTCGTACCAACCGACCGACCCAGTGACCCATGACGACAACGGCCACTGTCATTGCGAGCGTCGCGAAGCAATCCAGGGCAACCCACAGGATCGATAGTGCCAGCCCTTGGATTGCTTCGCCGCGCTCGCAATGACAACTTCCACCCACAGGTCAGTGGTTGCGGCGGTTGGTATTGGACCGGGGGCCGGGTCAAACCGCGGGAAAGTCATCCATCGCCGGGCGTCCGGTCAGGTGGCGCCAATGGTGCCATAACAGCCGAGCGGCCATGGCTCTCGCCGGGCGCCATTGTTCGGCCAGGGCGCGCAATTCCACCGGGTTGGGCCGCTTTTCCAGACCTTTCAGAGCGGCGGCGGCACCGGCCAGGGCGATGTCGCCCGCCGGAAACACGTCCAGGCGACCTTCGGCGAACAGCAGATAGACCTCGGCGGTCCAGGGGCCGAGCCCTTTGACGGAGGCGATGGCGGCGATGGCGGCGGTGTCGTCGAGGCTGGCCAGGCGGGCGGTATCCAGGGTCCCATCGAGGAAGGCGGTGGCCAGGGAGCGCACATGCGACACTTTAGGCCGGGACAGACCCGCCGCGCGCAGGTCGTCGTCGGGCAGTGCGAGCAGTCCGGCGGGGTCCAGGGCACCAGGGAGGGTCCGCAAGCGCCCCCAAATGGCCGCCGCCGCCTGGTTGGAGATCATCTGCGCGACAATGGCCTGCAACAGGCCGGGAAACCCGGGGGGCCGGGCGCGCCACGGCAGCGGACCCGCGCGGGCCAGGATACCGCCCAGATCGGGGTCCTGACGGATCAGGGCGTCCATGGCGATGCGGGCGGCTTCGGGAGGATGCGGGAAGGTCACCGGGAAGTTCTACGCCCCGAACGGGCGCGGGTCATCGCCCATCGAGGGGGCAATTGGGGGGGCAATTGGGAGGTGTCGCGTCACTCCGGGCGCATGGGGGGTAACAGGTCATCCGGGTCCAGACCCAATTCGTGGGTCCCCATGCTCCAGAGGCAAAAATCCGCCGCAGGGGGCTGGATCGGTGCGAGTGCCCCGTCGCGGAACAGTTGCTCCATGCGGGTGCCTTTGAAGATGCCATGCGCGCCGCCCAGGGTCAGGCCGACGCGGGTGATCCGGCTGACCGCCTCCCCCACCATGTATTTGGCGCGATACAGAGCCGCCGTTGTCTCCGGTGTCGGCCCCTGCGTCGCGCTGAGCCAGGCGGAACGGTAGGTGATCAGGCGCGCGGCTTCCAGATCGACGCTCATTTCCGCGACATGGCGGCGAACATCGGGATGATAGGCCAGCGACTGAGCGTAGCCCGGCGGCTGGCGGTCCTTCACCACCCGGATCGTTTCCCGATAGGCGGCCGCGGCAACACCCAGATAGACGGCGGTGTAGGAGCCCCAGAACCAGTTGAAGTAGGACAGGCGGAAATTGCGCAAATCCTCGGTCTGGAAGACCGCCGCGCTGTCCGGAAC
Source organism: Asaia bogorensis (assembly GCA_945871455.1). Lineage (GTDB taxonomy): Bacteria > Pseudomonadota > Alphaproteobacteria > Acetobacterales > Acetobacteraceae > Rhodopila. The sequence goes on along the minus strand of CAMBXJ010000042.1, from coordinate 2,280 downwards.
GCGGCAATCGTCCAGGATCAGTGAGTCGCTGCGGGTGGCCCGCATCCCCAGCACGTCCCAGTTGGCGTTCACCGACCGGCCCGGCGCGTCGGGCGGCACCAGCAGCAGCATCCCGGCCCGCGGGCTGGTCGAGCAGTCCGGGTAGGCCAGCACCAGCACGTAGTCCGTGGCTTGCAACATCGATGCGAACATCTTGCGCCCGGTGATGCTGTAGCCGCCAGGGACTTTGCGCGCCCGAACGCTCAAGGGGCGCTCCCCGATGATGGAGGTATGGGTCGGTTCGGAGAAATTGCCGCCGATCATCTTGCCCTGGCGGACGACCAGATCCGCGACATAGGCCTTGGCCGCATCGGTGACTTCGGGGCTTTCCAGCAGGGGATTGACCACGGAGGCGTGCATGTTGAACGCCAGCGCGGTGGACGGGCAGCCCTGCCCCAAAGCCCCATAGGCGATGGTATGGGTCAGCAGGTCGTGACCGGTGCCGCCCCATTGTTTGGGGACGGTCAGTTGGAGAAAGCCTTCCTGACGCAACCGGTCGTAGTTCTCGATCGGATGGGACGCGTCCCGGTCGTGTTGAGCGGAGCGGGTGGCGAAGTCCGCGGCCAGTTCCAGGCAGCGTTGTTGCAATCGAAACTGTTCCTGGGTGATCTGGAAGTCCACGCCCTGCCCCTTTTGCAACAGAAGCCCATTGCCGTTCGGGGCGCACCCCGGTGGCGAGGGGGGGATTGTGGCGGTTCGGCGAAAATTTGGGAAGCTGAGTGTCGGTGCGAGCGCTCTTTGCGTTGTGCGCGACACCGGGGGCCTGGTTGGTTCGGCGAATCCCGTCATACCGACCGGACGAAACAATGACCCATCGGGGTGCCCTCCTCGTCATTGGGGGGCGGTGCGTCGGTCATTGGTTCGGCCGGTTGGTGTCAAACGGGACATCACACGGATTCAGTGCCTTGGCATCTCCACCGCATACGCCATGCGCGGACCTGCCGATTGCGCCTTGATTCCGCAACGCGCCGATTTCGTTACGAAGCATGGTCTTTCCCAGCCGCGTTCGACAAACCCGCAACTTCAGGCTGATCCCCGCCGACGCTCGCTTCCGGTCGCAGCCGAGGTCACTATCGCCTTGTCGAGCATTTCATTGCGCGATCCGTTTTGTTGGACCCGGGCGAGGGTCGCGAACCCCCTCCTCACCCATCGTCCCTCACCCGTGACCGATCAGGCTGCCGCCCGCGCGGTCCCGGCAGCAGCGGCCTTGATCATGTCGGCGCCCTTTTCCGCGATCATGATGACCGCCGCGTTGGTATTGCCCGAAACCACCGTCGGCATGATGGAGGCATCGACCACCCGCAGCCCCTCGATCCCATGGACCCGCAACTGGTCGTCCACCACCGCCATCGGGTCCTGCCCCATCTTGCAGGTGCCGGTGACGTGATAGGTGGTCTGCCCGTTCTCCCGCGCGAAATTCAGCCATTCGTCGTCGGATTGCACGGATTCCGCCGGGTTCATGCGATAGGCGCGATACTTGTCCAGCATCCGGTTGTTGATGATGGCGGCGCCGATCTTCATGCCATCGACCAGAACCCGCCGGTCGATCTCATCGGCCAGATAGTTGGGCCGGATCACCGGGTTCGCCATCGGGTCCTTGGACCGCACATGGATCGAGCCTTTCGACTCCGGCCGGCACTGATACACGGTCAGGGTCATGCCAGGCTCCTTGTCCAGCACACGATCCTTGGCCGAGGCGTAGCTGGCATGGGCGAAATGATACTGCACGTCGGGCTCTTCCAGCTCCGGCCGTGTCTTGACGAAGCCATAGACGATGCCGGCGGTATAGGTCAGGATGCCCTTGCGCTGGGTGTAGTATTTGATGACTTCCTTGACCAGCGACAGGCCCCTGGTCTGTTCATTCAACGTGACCGGCAGCTTCACCCGCCAGTTCATCCGGGGCGCGTAGTGATCGCGGTAGTTCTCGCCCACGCCACGCAGTTCGTGGTGCACGGGGATGCCCATGGATTGCAGCAGTTCCGGCTGGCCGATGCCGGACAGTTCCAGCAGATGCGGGGATTTCACCGCGCCGGCGGCCAGGATGACCTCGCGGTTGCAGCGGGCCTCCTTGGCGACGCCACCCTGGGTGTAAGCAACGCCGACGGCGCGCTTGCCTTCCAGCAGGACGCCGGTGGTCATTGCCTCGGTGACCAGGGTCAGGTTGCCGCGCGACCTGGCCGGTTGCAGAAAGGCGCGGGCGGTGGACCAGCGTTCGCCGTTCTTCTGGGTGACCTGGTAGTA
>CAMBXJ010000041.1 GCA_945871455.1 Asaia bogorensis | reverse complement strand
GTCGGCTACGATTCCCTCGTTTCCGGCCTGACCGGCGGGTCCATAGACAAGGCGCATCGGTTCAGCGACTGGTCCGCGCGCCCTTTGTCACCGGCGCAGATCACTTACGCGGCCGCCGATGTCACCCATCTGCGGGAGGTCTACAAGCGCCTGTGCGTTCGACTGGATGCCGACGGACGACTTGACTGGGTAGCGGAAGAAATGAGCGTGCTCACCAATCCCGCCACCTATCGGCCCGACCCCGACACCGTGTGGGAGAAATTGCGTCCTCGCAGCAACAACAGGCGCTTCCTCGGCCTGGTAAAAACCCTGGCGGCATGGCGGGAGCGCGAGGCCCAGCGCGTGAACATTCCGCGCCAACGTCTGCTGAAGGACGAGGTGCTGATGGAAATCGCCGCCACGGCGCCCGCCGATGTGGCAGCGTTGACCCGGGCCCGCGGCATCACCAAGGGCTTCGCCGAGGGCCGGGTCGGTCTTGCGTTGCTGGAGGTCGTAGCGAACTCGAAGCTGGTAACCGATGAAATGCTGCCCGCTGCCGCATCCGCAAGAGACGTGGTTCGTCCCTCGGCCGCCTTGGTGTCGCTGCTGAAAGTCCTGCTGGCCGCAAAGTGCGAAAATTTCTCTGTTGCGCCCCGGCTGGTTGCGAGTTCCGATGACATCGACCGGCTCGCCGTGGAAGATGAACCGGATGTCGCGGCACTGCATGGGTGGCGCCGCGACATATTCGGCAACGATGCGCTGGCGCTGAAACGCGGCGAGATCGCCCTGGGTGTCGATGGTCGTCGCGTGCGTCTGATTGCGGTCGGCGCCTGAAGGGTTAACCTGATATTCAGACTTTCCCCGGACATTGGCCTGTGTCACGCATCCTTTCGGGGTATCGAATGTCGTCGTCCCCTTTGATCGATCTGTCGTCCGCCAGCATCCTGTGTATTGATGACGATCCCGTCATGCGAGCTGTTGTTCGCGCTGCCCTGCAACATCTCGGCTGCCGGGACATCGTTCAGGCCAAGGGCGGACAGGAGGCCTTGGATGTCTGCGCCGGGCGCGGATTCGATCTCGTGATCTGCGATTTCCATATGGCGCCCATGAACGGGCTCGAATTTTTGCGAACCTTGGGCCAATCGGGCCACGCGAGCGGCTGGCCCGTCATCATGCTGAGCGCGGAGACCAATCCCACCGCCATTGCCGAGGCGCGGGAACTTGGTATCCATGCCTGGGTCGGCAAGCCCATTTCGGCGATCAAGCTCATTGAGTGTGTGGGGTCGGCGTTGGGGCTGCGTTCGCCCAGTAGTGCTGTCGGGGTTGACGACGGCACCCGGGAGTCGGTGGAACGCCATCACGCACATATGATGTCCGGGATCGCCGCGCTGGAAGAGTTGATGGGACGCTTTCCCTTCCGGGTCCGGGATCGCGTCGCCTTGGTCCAATCGGTCCTGAAAGCACTGGAGACGGTTTGCGTGCCGGCCAACGCCCTCGGCTTTGACCTGGTCGTGACCCTCGCCGGTCGTGGCATCACCTTGATGCGCGCCGCGGAGCAGTTCCCGGCCGCGGCCGCGCGCTGCCACGCCGAGCTGGGTCGCGTGGCTCTGTCCCTGACCATGGCGATGAAGCGGGTCGCCCATATCCGCCTGAGCGGTGACGGTGGCGATCCGGGCCTGAAATTGCTGCAAAAAATCGATGAATTGCTCACGCCGATACGCACCTCTTTGAAATTTGAAAGTGCCGCAATCGCAGTGCCGAGCGTGGCCAATTAGGCCACGAACGTCGGCCATCAGCGAAGACCGGCCGCCGCGTCTCAAAAGGACACGGTCAGACCCTTTGCCGCCCCTCGGCCGCCCTGGTGTCGCTGCTGGAAGTGTTGCTGGCCGCGAAGTATGAAAACTTCTTCGTCGCGCCCCGGCTGGTTGCGAGTTCCGACGATATCGATCGGCTGGCCGTCGAAGAGGAGCCGGACGTTCCGGCACTGCGCGGCTGGCGTCGAGACATATTTGGTAACGATGCTCTTGCTTTGAAACGCGGCGAAATTGCTCTAAGTGTGGATGGTCGGCGTGTGAGGCTGATTGCGGCCAGCGCCTGATTGGTTAACTTGATGTTCAGACTTTCTGCGGACATTGGCCTTATGTCACGCATCCACCAAGGTATCGCATGTCGTCATCCCCTTTGATCGATCTGTCGACCGCAGGCATCCTGTGCATCGATGACGATCCCGTCATGCGGGCCGTCGTTCGCGCGGCTTTGCAAAACCGCGGCTGCCGGGACATCGTTCAGACCAAGGGCGGACAAGAAGCCCTGGATATCTGCTCGGGGCGCGGCTTCGACCTCGTGATCTGCGATTACCAGATGTCGCCCATGAACGGGCTCGAATTCTTGCGGACCTTGAGCCAATCGGGCCTTGCAAGTGGCTGGCCCGTCATCATGCTCCGCGCGGAAACCAATCCCAACACCATCGCGGAAGCGCAGGAGCTTGGTATCGAAGCCTGGGTCAGCAAGCCCATTTCGGCAATCAAACTCATAGAACGTGTCGGCTCGGCGCTGGGACTGCGTTCGCCCGGCAACTCCGGGTCGGTCGATGCCGCCACTCGGGAATCGATGGAACGCCAGCACGCGACCATGATGTCCGGGATCGCCGCGCTGGAAGAGTTGATGGGCAGCTTCCCCTTCCGGGACCGGGAACGTGTATCATTGGTCCGGTCGGTGCTGAGAGCGCTGGAGACGGTGTCCGAACCGGCCAACGCACTCGGTTACGACCTGGTAGTGACACTCGCCGGTCGCGGTATCGCCATGATGCGCGCCGCGGAGCAGTTCCCCGCGGGAGCCGCGCGCTGCCACGCCGATCTCGGTCGTGTGATTCTGTCCCTGACCATGGCGATGAAGCGGGTTGCCCATAACCGCCTGAACGGTGACGGTGGTGAGGCGGGTCTGAGATTGCTGCAAAAAGTTGACGAATTGCTCACGCCGATTCGCGCGTCCCTGAAACTTGAGGGCGTCGCCGCCGCATCGTAGAGCGGGAACGTCAGGTCGCATGCGTCAGACCATGACTTTCACGAACCGCTATCGTGATCGGACCCTGCCGCGGGACAGCGTTCCACGCCCCTGATGACCGTTCGGCGACGGGGTCGGTCGCCCGGCGAAAACCGCATTCGGTTGGGTGCAGGCGCACTACCAACCGACGTCAGGCGCCGAGCACGGGGCGACAGGATCGACGAGCGATGTTCATCGCGTCATGACACCAACCGACCCTTGTGCCAGACTCGCCCGATCAACGCACCGACCGCGCCGAGGAGGCCGTAAGGCCGTCCCCGAGCCCAATCAAGGAAACGTCCCATGCCCCAGACCGTTGCCCGCCTGCTGGTGGACAGTCTCGAAGCCCATGACATCGACCTGATCTACTGCGTGCCTGGCGAAAGTTACCTGGGCATGACCAACGCGCTGGCGGACAACAACCGCATGCGGCTGATCGTGTGCCGCCACGAAGGCGGGGCGGCGTTCATGGCCGCGGCCGATGGGCGTATGCGGGGCGGCCGAGCGGGGGTTTGTGTGGTGTCGCGGGGGCCGGGGCTGTCGAATGCGATGATCGGCATCCACACCGCCTATCACGATGCCACGCCGCTGGTCGTGTTTATCGGCCAGGTGGAACGGTTCGAGGCCGGGCGGCTGGCCTTGCAGGAGCAGAACTACTCGGTGCTGCTGGGCGATATCACCAAGGCGGTGATCGAGGTCAACGACCCGATCCAGGCCAGCGAGGCGGTCGCGCGCGCCTTCCACATCGCCGAAAGCGGCACGCCCGGCCCGGTCGCGATCATCATCCCCGAGGACGTGTTCGATGTTGAGACCGAGGCGATGCTGAACCGGCCTCGCCCGGCCGCGCAGGCTGGCCCGCTGCCGGCCGATCTGGACCGGCTGGCGGAGATGCTGGCGGCGGCGGAACGGCCTCTGATCTGGGTGGGGGCGACGTTGAAGGAGTCCGCGATCCCCGATCTGACCAAGCTGGCGGAGCAGTGGGTGCTGCCGGTCAGCCCGACTCATCGGCGGCCGCATCTGTTCGACGCGGGCCATCCGAACTACGGCGGCTACATGGCCAGCCGCGTGCATGCCGACATGGTCGCGGAGATGAAGAAGACCGACCTGCTGGTGTCGCTGGGGGAGCGTCTGACGGGCAGCCTGACCCAGGGCTTCACGTTCCCAGCCGCACCGGAGCCGCAGATGCCGTTGGTGCATATCTGGCCGGATCCGAATGAGGTCGGGCGCGTATGGCGCCCGGAACTGGCGATGGCGTGCGAGCCGTCGGCGGTGGTGCAGGCGCTGCTGGCACGGGGTGCTCCGGCCGGGGCGGAGAAGCGGCTAGGCTGGGTGAACGGCCTGAACGCCGTGCACAAGCGGGTGTCGAAGCCGGAATGGGAGGTGATGCCGGACGGCGTGAATTTCTCGGCGGTGATCGCGGCGGTGAACCGGCATCTGACGGATAATGCGACAGTGACGTCGGATGCGGGGAATTTCGCGACCTTCGTGCACCGGTATCTGCTGATGAAGCCCGGGCAGATGTTCCTGGCGTCCGTGGTGGGCGCGATGGGTTCGGGGCTGCCGATGGGGGTGGCGGCGTGCCTGCGCCGGCCGGGGAGCCAGGTGATCGCGTTTGCCGGCGATGGCGGCGCCCTGATGACAGGCAACGAGCTGGCGACGGCGCGCCAGTACCGGGTCAATCCGGTGTTCATCGTGTCGGACAACAACTGCTACGGCACGATCACGCAGCACCACGACATGCGCTATCCGGGCCGGCCGTATCAGGCGGCGACGCAGTTGACGAACCCGGATTTCGCGATCTGGGCGACGGCGTTCGGCGCCAAGGGGATGACGATCCACGAGGAGTCAGAGGTCGAAGGCGTGATCGCCGAGGCGCTGGCGGTGAAGGATCAGCCGGTGGTGGTGCATGTGCACACGTCGCTGCAACAGATCAGCGCGTGGCGTCGGCGGGCCTGACCGGCACGCCGACGAAGGCACGGTTTCGCTGGTCGTGGCGTGGGCTCTGGAAGCGCCCACGCCGTCGGCCACGGGATCAACCCTTGATAAACGACAGCAGGTCCGCGTTGACCAGATCGGGGTGCGTCGCGAACAGGCCGTGCGACAGGCCCTCATAGGTTTTGAGCGTGCCATTGCGCAGCAGCTTGATCCCCTTGTGTGCAGAATCTGCGATCGGCACGATCTGATCGTCGGTGCCATGCAGCAAAAGTACCGGCACCATGATGGCCTTCAGATCCTCGGTGAAATCGGTTTCCGAGAAGGCGGCGATACAGTCGTAATGGGCCTTCGCGCCCCCCATCATGCCCTGGCGCCACCAGTTGTGGATCATTCCCTGGCTCACGGCGGCCCCGTCACGGTTGAAGCCGTAGAACGGGCCGGCCGGCACATCCATGAAGAACTGCGCCCGGTTGGCGAGCAGCGCCGCCCGAAGGCCATCGAACACCGCCATCGGCAGCCCCTCGGGATTGGCCTGCGTCTGCAACATGATGGGTGGCACGGCGCCGATCAGCACCGCCTTGGCCACCCGGCCCGCCTCGGCTCGCGCCACGTAGCGCGCCACCTCGCCGCCGCCGGTGGAATGGCCGATATGCACCGCGTTCCGCAGGTCGAGCGCTCGGATGAGTTCGGCGACATCGGCGGCATAGGTGTCCATCTCGTTGCCGGTGTCGGTCTGGTCGGAGCGGCCGTGGCCGCGGCGATCATGGGCGATGACGCGAAAGCCCTTCAGGCGGAAGAACAGCATCTGGTTGTCCCAGTCGTCGGAACTCAGCGGCCATCCGTGGTGGAAGACGATGGGTTGCGCGTCCGTCGGGCCCCAGTCCTTGTAGAAGAGGCGTGTGCCGTCGCTGGTGGTGATCGTGCTCATTGCCGCTTTCCTTGGTTACCCGGGCCAGCCCCTTGCCGCCCGACGACAGGGGCAGAATGCCCTGAATCACGGCAGGACGTGCATGACGAAATCGATAGTCATTGGGGTGGACGGCACAGCCGGTCCACATGAACGTCCATCTGGGCATTGTCGCGCCCATGAGAATGCGGACTATTCTGGTTCCTGAAATCTGGCTGGTCAGCCAACGCCGGCACGTGGCGTCAATCTGTTCCGTCCGCGCGGGTCATCCCGCGATCCATGCGCGCATGAACCAAGCCGGGCCCCAGAGCAGACGTCGCTGATCGTTAGGGCAATTCGGCCAACGCCCAGGTCAATTTTGAATTGGTCGGGAAAACTGGCGCGCCCGAGAAGATTCGAACTCCTAACCCCCAGATCCGTAGTCTAGTACTCTATCCAATTGAGCTACGGGCGCATCCAGCGACCGGGGATATAGCCCACCCCCCGCCGTATCGCAAGGCTTAAGCCGCGAGCTTGTCCAGTTCCCGCAGGATCGATTCACCCATCACGGAGGTGCCAACCCGAGCGGTACCCGGCCCCATGATGTCACCGGTACGCAAACCCGACTTCAGCACATTGGTGCAGGCCCGCTCGATCAACGCCGCGTCCTCATCCATGCCGAAGGAGAAGCGCAGCAGCATCGCAAAGCTCAGCATCTGTGCCAGCGGGTTGGCGATACCCTTCCCGGCGATGTCGGGCGCGCTGCCATGGATCGGCTCATACAGCGCGTGCCGCTTACCGGACGGCTGCACCGCACCCAACGTGGCGGAGGGCAGCATCCCGAGGCTGCCGGTCAGCATGGAGGCCAGATCGGACAACAGGTCGCCGAACAGATTGCCGGTGACGATCACGTCAAACTGGCGCGGATTGCGCACCAACTGCATGGCACAGTTGTCGGCATACATGTGTGTCAGCTCGACATCGGGGTAGTCGCGCTTTTGCAGATCCGTGACCACCTGGCGCCAGAACAGGCCCGACTGCATCACGTTGGCCTTTTCCACGCTGCACACGCGGTTCTGCCGCTTGCGGGCGAGTTCGAAGGCGACGCGGGCAACCCGCTCGATCTCACTGGTGGAGTAGGTTTCCGTGTCGAAGCCGCGCTTTTCGCCGTTGGGCAGGGTTTCCACCCCGCGCGGCTCCCCGAAATAGATGCCACCGGTGCTTTCGCGCACGATCATGATGTCGAGCCCGCGGATCACGTCGGCTTTCAGGGTGGAGGCGTCGACCAGCGGGTCCAGGACGATGGCCGGGCGCAGGTTGGCGAACAGGTCCAGTTCCTTGCGCAGACGCAGGATGGCGAGTTCGGGGCGCATGTCGAAGCCCAGCGTTTCCCATTTCGGGCCGCCGACGGACCCGAACAGGATCGCGTCGGCGTCCTTGGCCTTCTGCATGGTTTCATCGGTGATCGGCGTGCCGCGATGATCGATCGAGGCCCCTCCGACATAATCTTCGGTCAGGTCGAAGGTGACCATACGGCGGCGGTCCATCCAGTCGATGACCCGGCGGACTTCCCGCATAACCTCGGGGCCGATCCCGTCACCCGGCAGGACCAGCAGTTTCTTGTTGGCCGGCATTTGCGGCTCCTTACGGTCAACTCGGTTGGACCGCCCTCAGGCGGTGGTGGACGGCATCCAGGGTTGGCTTTGCCGGGCTTTGGCTTCGTAGGTGTCGATCGACGGCGCGTGCTGCATGGTCTGCCCGATATCGTCCAGCCCGTTCAGCAGCGAATGCTTGCGGAAGGGATCGATCTCGAAGGAGATTTCCTCGCCGTTCGGACGGATCACGACCTGGCGTTCCAGGTCGATGGTCACCCGCGCGTTGCCACCCAGTTTGGAATCGTCGATGAGCTGATCGCAGACCGCTCGGGGCAGGCGAACGGGCAAAATACCGTTCTTGAAGCTATTGTTGTAGAAGATATCGGCGAAGTCCGGCGCGATGATGCAGCGGATGCCGAAATCCAGCAGCGCCCAGGGGGCGTGCTCACGCGATGAACCGCAGCCGAAATTCTCATGCGCGATGATGACCTGGGCGTTGCGATACGGCTCCTGGTTCAGGATGAAGTCGGGCTTCTCCTTGCCATCGGCATCGAACCGCAGCGGGTCGAACAGATGAACGCCGAGGCCGGAACGCTTGATGGTCTTCAGAAAGCGCGCCGGGATGATCTTGTCGGTGTCGATGTTCTGCATCGGCATCGGCGCGGCGACGCCGGTCAGTGTGGTGAACTTGTCCATGCTGCTCTCCCCTGTCAGACCAACTGCCGCACATCGGCGAACCGCCCCATGACCGCGGCGGCGGCGGCCATGGCCGGGGAAACGAGGTGCGTGCGGCCGTTCGGCCCCTGGCGTCCCTCGAAATTGCGGTTCGACGTGCTGGCGCAACGCTGGCCGGGGGTCAGCTTGTCCGGGTTCATCCCCAGGCACATGGAGCAGCAGGGATCCCGCCATTCAAACCCGGCTTCCAGCAGGATCCGATCCAGCCCTTCCTCTTCCGCCTGCCGCTTCACCAGGCCGGAGCCCGGCACCACCAGTGCCTGCACGCCGGATGCCACCTTGCGGCCCTTGGCCACGGCGGCGGCGGCGCGGATATCCTCGATCCGGCCGTTGGTGCAGGAACCGATGAAGACGACATCCACCGCCAGATCGGTCATGCGCTGGCCGGGGGTCACCGCCATGTATTCGACCATTCGGCGCAACTGGGCGCGCTTGCCTTCGTCGGGTTCGTCGTCGGGGTTCGGCACCACACCAGTAACCGGGATGACCGCCCCCGGGGTGGTGCCCCAGGTGATCATCGGTGCGATATCGGCGGTGCTGATCATCACGGTGGTGTCGAAATGCGCGCCCGGATCGGTCGGCAAGGTCTTCCAGTAGGCCACGGCCTGTTCGAAGGCATCGCCCTTGGGCGCGAATTCGCGACCCTTCACGTAATCGAACGTGGTCTGGTCGGGCGCGATCAGGCCGGCGCGGGCCCCTGCCTCGATCGACATGTTGGATATCGTCATGCGGCCGGCCATGTCGAGCGCGCGGATCGCATCGCCGGTGTATTCGATGACGTGTCCGGTCCCACCCGCCGTGGTGATCTTGCCGATGATCGCCAGCACGATGTCCTTGGCGGAACAGCCGAATCCCAAGGTGCCGCTGACATCGATGCGCATGTTCCTGGCCGGGTTTTGCAACAGGGTCTGGGTGGCGAGCACGTGTTCCACCTCCGACGTGCCGATCCCGAACGCCAGCGCGCCCAGGGCACCATGGGTGGAGGTATGGCTGTCGCCGCACACCAGGGTCGTGCCCGGCAGGGAAACGCCCAGTTCCGGCCCGATGATGTGAACGATGCCCTGGCGCACATCCAGGATGGGGATGTAGGGGACCCCGAATTCCTTGACGTTCTTTTCCAGGGTTTCGACCTGGATGCGGCTGTCCTCTTCCTTGATGTCGGACGGAATGCGGGACCCGACGGTCGGGATGTTGTGATCCGCCACCGCCAGTGTGCAGTCCGGCCGGCGGACCGGGCGGCCGGCCATGCGCAGGCCCTCGAACGCCTGCGGGCTGGTGACCTCGTGGACGAGATGGCGGTCGATATAGAGGATACAGGTCCCGTCCGGCAGACGCTCCACAACGTGGCTGTCCCATATCTTGTCGAAAAGGGTGCGTGGCCTGCTGGCGGACATGTGGGCTCCCCGTATCGGTTCTGCGGCATTGATGGTGGAGGCGGGCTTGCGGGCAAGGCCGTCCCGGACCGGATAAGACCAGCCCGGAGCATGATTTGGACGAACGGCACTGGTTGTGCAACCCGGTCCGCTGACCCGTGGCATTCCGCGTGACCGTCTGGATGTGTCAGCCGGCTGATGGCCAAGCCGAGCGGGCGGGTTTGTACGGTCGCGGCTGGGCAAACGGCGGCCCGCGCGTGACGGCGCACGCGGGCTGACGGAACGCCCCCGGCGCTGAGCCACGCGGCGCGCCTTCGGCCAACGGCCAAGCCACGAGGCGCACCTACGGCTAACCCACGAGGCGCACCTACGGCACGACGCGGCCCCCCGCCAATACTTGAATTTGCCATGCCGCGAGATCGGCGTAAGGTGTCCCTTGTTCGGACTTTGTCGGAAACGGGCCCAATCGTAGTAGCCCGATGACAGGAGGAAACATGGCTGAGATCAAAGGCGCCGACCTGCTGGCGAGAAGCCTCAAGGAACAAGGCGTGCAATTCATGTTCGGCGTGGTCGGGTTCCCGGTCGGGCCGATCGCGGCGGCAGCGCAGAAAGTCGGCCTTCCCTATATCGGCATGCGCAATGAGCAGACGGCATCCTATGCCGCCGGCGCCATTGGCTACCTGACGGGGCGTCCGGGATCCTGCATCACGGTCACCGGCCCAGGCGTCATCCACGGGCTTGCCGGCCTGGCCAACTCGCAGTCCAACTGCTGGCCGATGGTGCTGATCGGCGGCGCGTCCGAGACCTATCGCAACGGCATGGGCGCCTTCCAGGAAGAACGTCAGGTCCTGATCGCGACCCCGGTCAGCAAATGGGCGCATGCCATCGAGCATGTGAACCGCATCCCGTTCTATGTCGAAATGGCGGTCCGCCAGTCGATCTATGGCCGACCGGGCGCCACCTACCTCGACATCGCCGACGACCTGATCACTGGCGGCTGCGATGAGGCCGATGTGCATGAGGCCGCGCGCTGCCCCGATCCGCCGCGCATCCAGACCATGCCGGAATATGTCGAGCAGGCGCTGGACGTGCTGCAATCGGCCCAGCGCCCGCTGGTCATCATCGGCAAGGGCATGGCGCATTCCCGCGCCGAGGACGAGGTGCGCGCCTTCATCGAACGCACACAGCTGCCGTTCCTCGCCTCTCCCATGGGCAAGGGCGTGATGCCGGATGATCATCCGCTGTCGGTCGGCGCGGCCCGCAGCCTGGCGCTGTCTCAGGCCGACGTGGTCTTCCTGATGGGCGCGCGCTTCAACTGGATCATGCATTTCGGCCTGCCGCCGCGCTACAACAAGGATGTGCGGGTCGTCCAACTCGACATCTCGCCGGAAGCTATGCACCAGAACAAGCCGGCCGAGGTCGCGATGGTCGGCGACGGCAAGGCCATTGTCGGGCAGTTGAACAAGGCCCTGGAAGGCCGGCAGTGGTTCTACCCGAAGGAGACTCCGTGGCACGCGGCGATCGCCAAGAAGTCGGCCGAGAACGCCGCGGTCATCGCCCCACAGATCGCCGATGATTCCGCTCCCGGCGGTTACTATCGGCTGCTGCGTGATGTCGCCGCCTGGATCCCGAAGAACGCGATCATCTGTTCCGAGGGCGCCAGCACGATGGATATCGGGCGCACCCAGTTGCCGAACTACAATCCGCGCTCCCGGCTGGACGCCGGCACCTACGGCACGATGGGCGTCGGTCTCGGCTTCGTGATCGCGGCCTGCGTGGCGCACCCCGACAAGCCAATCGTCCACATATCGGGTGACTCGGCGATCGGCTTCTCCGGCATGGAAATGGAGACGCTGTGCCGCTATGGGATGCCGGCGAAGATCGTGGTGTTCAACAATGGCGGCATCGGTCCGGGGGGTGGCGACATCCCGGAAGATCCGATGCTGAACATGAAGCCGAACTCGCTGATCTACGGCGCGCGCTACGACCTGATGATGAAGGCGTTCGGCGGCCACGGTTCCTATGTGGAGGATCCGAAGGATCTGCGCGCGGCGCTGGACGAAGCGATGCGCGTTGACGGGCCGGCGCTTGTCAACGTCAAGCTGAGCCTTGGATCGGAGCGCAAGCCGCAAGAGTTCAAGTGGCATAGCTGATCTTTCAGCCCAACCCCCGTCCCGGGCTTGCCCGGGACGGGGACGACGGCGGGCCAACATGACGTGCGATCGTCCACGGCACGCTCCGCGCGACCGTTGATGGTGACTTCCGTCTGACGACAGAATCAGGCAGCGGCAGCGTCACCTGGCCGACACCCGCAACGCCGCGGCCACGTCCGCCATCACGCTCCCCCAATCCCCGGGCGCGGGCTGGCGGAACAGACGCGCGGTCGGATACCATGGCGACCCGTCCACCCCACCCATCGCCAGCACGCATCATACCGATTGAGGATCCACACGGGCTTGCCAAGCGCACCGGTAAGGTGGGCAACCGCGGTGTCGACGGTGATGACAAGATCGAGAGCCTCCACCAGCGCCGCCGTGCAGCCAACGCGGTCCGGCCAGTAAACGCCTCAAGCCCGTTTCCCATTCCGGTACGGGGCGCGTGCGGTCGAACCGTTTCCGCCCGGTCCCGTTTTGCCTCGGAACCGCTCCGTCGATCCCGGGGAACCGGTTGCACGGGTCGCGACGGCGCGCGCCCACGGCTGGTACGGTCGGCGGGTTGCGGTGCCGTCGATGCGATCATCTGGCCATTCTTGGCGCGCTGACTCGTGTATTCACTGTTTGTTCACTACGCTGAAATGCCTGGAATGGCAAGGAAATCGCGCGAATGGCTCCGATCGTGGATCGGAGCCACATTGCAATCCATTGATTTTACGTTCTTTGTCTAATCCATGGGCAGGCGTTAACAGGTCACGTCGCCTTTTTGATACACTCCAGCCGACTGCCGCGTCGGAGTCGCGGCAGGCTCAGCTTTCACGTCAGGGACGACGTGTAGGCGACTGATCCGGCGCCCTGTATTCGATTGTTTTGAGAAAATAGATCAGATATGGATTTTCGGGCATCCATTCCGGATCGGCGCCGAAAACCGGGTTTTCCGTTCCGCTCAGGCGCGGATAACGCGGGGTTTCGTTCCGGACAGGCGCGGTTAACCACTCGCTTGACCTTGCCCTGAAAATCACCAGTCCGCGCGTTTCTTAGCCAATGCGCCTATCGGGCACCGTCCCTGCCGATTCGATCCGACCGAGCCGACGGCGGCACCGAACGCGCCCCAATGCGGATTGGGGCGATCCGTGTCGTCACCCACCGATCTGGCGGCCACCATCGCGCGCAGATCGCCACTCTCCGGTCCGTTATGGACAGGCAACGTGCCGTGGGTCACGTCCACGATTGTCCGCCACGCAGGCGGGCGGAGGCAGCGGCCCCCCGCGTGTCGGTCGCGACAACCGGTTGGGCAACCCGACTGACCCGATTTGCCCAACTTCCACCACCGCTCTATCACTTCCTCAATTGCCAAGGGGGAGAATCACAATGGACCTGAATCTGCGCGGCCGGACCGCCTTGATCACCGGCGCTTCGAAGGGGATCGGGATGGCCAGTGCCGAATGCCTGGCGGAAGAAGGCGTCAACGTCATCCTGGTGTCTCGTACCCTGGACGACCTGCAAGCCGCCCGCCAGAAAATCGCCGCTCGCTGGAACGTCAACGTCCAGGTCCATGCCTACGATCTGTCCGACAGCACCAACGTGGACCGGCTGGTGGCCGAACATCCCGACATCGACATCCTGGTCAACAATGCCGGCGCCATTCCCGCCGGCAACCTGCAGGACGTGACCGAGGAGCGCTGGCGCCAGGCCTGGGACCTGAAGGTCTTCGGCTACATCAACATGTGCCGCCGTTTCTACGCCGCAATGCAGACCCGCGGTCACGGCGTCATCATCAACATCCTCGGCATGGCCGGGGAGAAGATGGACCGGACCTATATCGCCGGCTCCACCGGCAATGCCGCGCTGATGGCGTTCACGCGGGCCCTGGGCGGGTCGGCGGGTGACGACAAATTGCGGGTTGTCGGCATCAACCCGGGTGCCATCGCCACGGAGCGTCTGATCACCATGATGAAGACCTGGGCCAAGGACCGGGTCGGCGATGCGGACAAATGGGAAGAGATGATGAAGCCGCTGCCGATGGGCCGAGCGGGGGATCCGGCGGAGATCGGGTGGATGGTGGCGTTTTTGGCGTCGGATAAATCCGCCTATACCACCGGCACGATCATCACCATCGACGGCGGCGCGGCCAATCGCGGACCGATTTTCTGAAAGGCATATTATCATGGATCTGAACGGAAAAGCCGCCGTCGTGACCGGCGCCAGCGGCGGGATCGGCGCGGCCACCGCGGTCCGCCTGGCCCAGGCCGGCGCCAAAGTGGTCGTTGGCTACAACACCAACCTGGACGCGGCACAGACGGTTGTCGCATCGCTCGCCGGTTCGGGCCATTGCGTCGCCCGCATTCCGATGCTGGAAACCCCGGTCATCGGGGACGTCGCGGCGATGGTGGAACGTGATTATGGCCGGTGCGACGTGCTGGTGAACTCCGCCGGGTTCACCGAGCCGGTGCCGCACGGCAACCTTGAAGCACTGACCGATGAGTTGATCGACTCGGTGCTGCTGTCGAACGTGCGCGGCCCGTTTGCCACCATCCGCGCCTTCGTGCCGCTGATGAAACGGTCTGGCGATGCGGTGATCGTGAACATCTCCTCGGTCGCGGCCACGATGGGGTCGGGCAGCAGCATCGCCTATGGCGCGTCGAAAGCGGCGCTGAACACGATGTCGGTGGCACTGGCGCGCGCGCTGGGGCCGGACATTCGCGTGATGGTCGTGGCGCCGGCCGCCGTGGAGACCGCGTTCGTGCGTGGCCGCACGCATGAGATGGTGGCGAAGATGGCGGAAGGCACGCCGTTGAAGCGGATTGTCCAGGCCGACGAGGTCGCGCAGGCGGTCATGGCGGCGGTGACGCATCTGACGTCCAGCACGGGCATGATCATTCCCGTGGATGGAGGCAGAACGATCGCGTGATATCGGCCGGCCCGCCCGTCGGCCGATAGCCTCGTCCTTCTGCCGCGTTGGCTCAACCGGCCCGTTCGTTGCCCGTTGCGTGGTTGTTCCTTGCGTCGTCGCCCGGTGCGTCGTTCGTCGCTGCGTCGTTCGTCGTTGCGTCGTCGCCCGGTGCGTCGTTCGTCGTTGCGTCGTTCGTCGTTGCGTCGTTCGTCGTTGCGTCGTCGCTCGGTGCCTCGTTCGTCGTCGCGTCGTTGCCGGGTCGCCTCGTCGTCATTACCGGACTCGATCCGGAAACCCGCCCCCTGCCGTCGAAGCGCGGGTTGCCGGGTCAAGCTTGCCAATGACGGTGAGGGGCGCGCGCCGCTATCGATAAGGGCGCGCGCTATCGGTCTGTGTTGAGTGCCGTTGGCATCAGCACGAAATCCTGTCGCGGACCCGGCCGCCACCACGACAGCAGCCGTCGGACCCAAGACCAAGGGGCGTTGTCGGGATGCCGAGACCGGCCCGCGCCCGTGGGACCCGCCGAATGGGCCGCGTCCAGCGCGATGCAAACCTGACCGAACAGCGCGGCACCGTCCTGACCCCGCGCTTCCTCCCAGGTCTTCAGCCGGTCGACGATATCGTAGACCGCGCGCAGCAATGCCACCGCCTGGAGATATTCGTCCGCGGCCGGATTTTGGCTTTGCGCCAGCCAATGATCGATCCGGGCATGGGCGAAACCAGCCAAATCCAGCCTGCCTGCGGCAAGGACCGTGGCACCGACAGAGCGTTCACACGCCATCTTGCCGTTGGCATTACCGGTGCCGTTAGTCGCATCAGAATCCCCTTCCGCGGGCGAGCCACTCCCGGCCTCGACACCGACCAGATCATCTACCCGCACCCGATCCGGGCGGGACGTATAGCGGTTGGTCCGTTCGATCCAGCCGGAGACATCGGGGTGCGACAGGTGGTGGATGCACGGCCCCTCATCGATGCCGACCCGCATGATCCGGTCCGACCGCGGAGTCATGCCGCCATGCACCTTGCCCCCCAACGTCATGGCATCGCGGCGGAACAGCCGGATATGATGCTCCGGCCAATAATAGGCCCGTTCGTCATGCCGACCGAGAATGTAGTGGCGCAACGGAAACGCATACAACTCCGCGCGGGGCGCCATGAGTTCATGCTGGATGAACCGGACGGCCTCCGGATTCAGGCATTCGTCGTCGTCCAGCAGCAGGATCCAGTCATGCCGGCACAGCGACACGGACAGCGCCCGGGTCTCCTCGACCGTGGGCGACCATGGCACGGTGACGATCCGGTCC
>CAMBXJ010000040.1 GCA_945871455.1 Asaia bogorensis | reverse complement strand
TCCGCCATGTCCTTCGCCCGTGCCGCGGGATCGCGGTCCTCGGGCTTGCCCCAGCCGCCACCGCCGCCTGACAGCACGTGGATCACACTGCCGGTCGGGACCGGGACGTTGATTTCCTTGGACTTCAACTTGCGTGGAGCCGCGTCGGGGGCCAGCAACGTGTAATCGTGCGGTGCACCGTTGGAACCGCCCAGCATGCCGCGGGCGCCATGGACGACGCCCTCGCCGGCGGTGTTGGCGACGCAGTTGCCCACCGCCTCCACACGCAGACGCATGTCACCGCCATAGCCGCCGCGATGCTTGCCCTCCCCGGCGGAATCGGGTCGGTATTCATGCGTTTCGAACACCAGCGGGAAGCGGGTCTCCGCCACCTCGATCGAGCCGAACTTGATCCCGCCGGCGGAGTGCCATTCGCCGATCGTGGAATACCCGTCCCCGGCCACCGATCCGCCGCCACCGGGCCTCGCCTGGAACATGTGCCAGATGAAGCGCCGGCCGGTGCGCGGGTCGGTCCCGTTCAGCGCAATCCGCATACGCCGTCCCCAGCCGCCCATCGCGCGGTCGGGACAGGCGCCGGACAGGGCGACGACGATCGCCTCCACGATTTCGTTGGAGCAATGGCTGGTGCACATGGTCACCGGCGCGCCCTCCCGCGCCCAGACGATGGTGCCTTCCTTCAGTTTCACCGTCAGCGGGCGGAACGCGCCCTCATTCTTCGTCACGTCCGGATCCAGCAGGAAGGCGAAGGCCATCGCCACCGCGGATTGCGCGTTGGCGTGGGACGAATTGATGAAGCCGGTCACCTGCGGGTCGGAGTCCGTCAGGTCGACGGTCACATCGCTGCCCTGCTTGGAGACCCGGGCACGGATAACGATGTCGGTCTTGCCGAAGCCGTCGTCATCCAGCACGGCCTCCCCGTAGTACTCGCCATCCTTCCAGGCGGCGACGGTGGACCGGGCGTGGCGTTCGGCGGCATCGGGCATCGCCTCGACCGCCTCGGCCAGGACCTCGGCGCCGAATTCCTCGATCACCGCGGCCAGCCGCTGCTCGCCCAGCTTGGCGGAGCCTATCTGGGCGGCGAGGTCGCCGCGGAAGTCGCGGGGATGGCGGACATTCAGCGCCAGCATCTCCAACAGGTCTTCCCGCAGCACGCCGTTTTCGGTCAGGCGCATGGGGGGCAGGCGCAGGCCTTCGTGCCAGATCTCGGTGGCGGCGGGGTTATAGGCGCCATGCGTGGCGCCGCCGATATCGGAGTGATGGGCACGGTTGACCGACCAGAACATCAGCTTCGGCCCATCTTCGCCGGGCGCAAAGACCGGCACGAACACCGTCAGGTCCGGCAGATGCGAGCCGCCGCGATACGGATCGTTCAGAATATAAATGTCACCCGGCGACGGGTTCGGGAACCGCTCGGCATTCGCCCGCGCGGCCCAGGGCATGGCGCCGACATGCACCGGGATGTGGTCGGCCTGCGCGATCAGGCGGCAGCGCGCATCGATCAGCGCGATCGAGAAATCGCGGGAGGAGTTCAGGATTTGCGAATAGGCGGTGCGCAGCATCGCCTCCCCCATTTCCTCGGCGATGGCGTTCAGCCGGTTCTGCAGGACGGCGACGGTGATCGGATCGGTCATGTGGCCCTGCCAACAATCGAGTGATAGACGCGCCAAAGGCAAGCCTACCGCCGTGTGGGGTAGATGGCGCATGGGCCGGGGCCGACCCAATGGACGGATGGTGGCAAATCTCGCGCCGGCTTGGAAGGGCGCGCTGTCGATCCGGGCCGATCGCGGGTTTCAGATCACCGACGCGGACAGGTGCCGGGATACCAGGGGATCGCCGATATAGGCATGGAACGCGTCGGCGAGTGCATTCCGGTCGTCCGGCCGCCACGCGTCGCCGGCTTTCAGACGGATTTCGATCGAGGCAGCCAGTTCGCACAGGCTGGCGGCCCCGATGGTGCCCGCCGCGCCCTTGGTACTGTGGATTTCCCTGGTCAGTAGGTCACGGTCGTCGGTGCCGGCCGCCAGGAACGCCAACCGCCTCTCCATCTCGGCCACGAACACCGCGAGCATTTCGCCCATCCCGTCCTCGCCCAGGGCCTCCAACAGTTCCGCAAAGGTCTCCGCATCGACCGGGGCATCGACCGGGGCATGGACGGGTGCATCGACGAGCCCAGGGGCGAACGTCGTCGCGCCGGGCCGATCGGTCTGGAGCGGCTGATAGATGGGTGCGTGCTCGTTGACCCGTGACATATCCAGCACGTCGAGGATGGCCAGGAGAAGGGTGTCACGGTTGACCGGTTTCGGGACAAAGTGGTTCATCCCGGCGTCGAGGCAGGTCCTGACGTCTTCGGGAAAGGCGTTGGCGGTGATGGCGATGATCGGGATCTTTGCCAGGCGCCCGCCCATGGCGCGGATGGCGCGCGCGGCGCCCGGCCCGTCCAGGTCCGGCATCCGCATGTCCATGCAGATCAGGTCGTAGAGGAAGCTCGACGCGCTTTCGACCGCTTCGGTGCCGTCCGCCACCATATCCAGGTTGACCGTGAAGCCTTTCAGCATCTGGCGGATGACGAACTGGTTGGTCGGGTTGTCCTCCGCGAACAGGACGCGCAGCGGGCGGCCCATCACGTTCAGGGCCTCCTGGAACTGGCGGGTCGCATCCCGTCCGTCCGGCACCTCGGTCGTCGGCGGGTCGGTCACCGGCAGGGTCAGTCGGACCCGAAAGACGGTCCCCTCGCCCGGGTGAGACTCGACACTGATGGAGCCATTCATCTGCACGACCAGGCGCTTGCTGATCGCCAGACCGAGCCCGGTGCCCCCGTAACGCTGGCTGATCGTGGCATCGGCCTGCATGAATTCTCCGAACAGGCCGCCGATCCGGTCTTGCGGGATGCCAATGCCGGTGTCGCGGACGATCCACTCGATCGTCGCAGTCTCCCCCGTTGCAGTCTCCCCCATCGCTGCCTCTGCCGTCGCTGCCTCTCCCGTCGCTGCCTCCCTGGCCTGCTCGACTTGGCGCAACTGGACGCTCACATGACCGATTTCGGTGAATTTGACCGCGTTGGAAATCAGGTTGAGCAGAATCTGCCGGATACGCCCCGCATCGCCCATCAGCATCGGAACGATCTGTGCATCGGCATCGACGGAAACCGTCAGATTCTTGGCTTCCGCCCGCGGGGCGAGCAGGGACACCGCCTCTCGCGTCAAGGCCACCGGCGAGAACGCTGCGTCCTCCAACGTCATGGCGTCGGCGTCCAGCTTCGAGAAATCCAGAATGTCGTTCAGAATCCGCAGCAGGTTGTCGCCGGAGGACCGGATCGTCTCCACCACCTCCCGCTGGCGTGGCGGCAATTGCTCGTCCAGCAGGGCGCCGGCCAGACCGAGGACGGCGTTCATGGGGGTGCGAACCTCATGACTCATGGTTGCGAGGAAGCGGGCTTTCGCCTTGCCGGCGGCATCCGCCTGCACCAGGGCCAGACGCAGTTCCTGGGCGCTTTCCTCCAGCCGGCGCTTGGTCGATCCCAGTTCGTTCATCCGGCGCACCAGGACGGCGATCAGGATGACGCCACAGGTGATCAGCACCCCGACAAACGCGGTGAACAGCCAGTGCATGTCGATCAGATCGGCCTGCCCTTCGGCGGCGCGGGCAGCACTGTAGACGTTGGACGCGGATGACAGGCGCATCAGGTCGGCGGTTCGCGGTTCCAGGATATCCAGAGCCTGTCGCGCATTTTTCGGATCCGCGATGGATGGGAGCAGCGGCTCGACCTGAATCAGGCTTTGTTCGAAACGATCGACGATCCCGACCAGGATTGGATCGCTCGTGACGAAGCGGGCAACCTCCCCCGCGCGCAGCAGAGACAGCCGGTTTACGCAGATGTCGAAGCGCAGGCTTGACTCGCTATCCTCCCCTTCCAGGGCGGCCTGGTAGATGACCTGCTGCAGACGCAAGAACTCGGTGACGGATTGCGTGACGTTCCAGGCCACATTGAAGCGGTTGGACGTCTCCAGAATGCGCTGGTGACGATAAAGCTCATACGAAACGTATATGGCGGCGCCGGCCAACAGGACGACCGCGGCAATCAGAAACCATTTCCAGAGGTGTGCGAGCGTCTGCATCCGCTACGACGGGCCAGGAAAACGGCCCGCCGTGGCCGCGCCGCGGACGCAACGGACAGGTCGGGCCAACGGCGTGCACGCCATTGGCGCCACCCCGATGCCGGCCTGTCCCATCCACCGCGATAACCGATCCACCTTGCCCCCCTATCACGGCCGCGTTGCTTATCCGGGAAGTCCTTTCAAACGACTTCCATCCGGGCGATCTGCCAGGCCGAGCGGCTGTAGAATTTCTGGCTTTTGAGTTCGGCGCTGGTGTCGAAGGGATAGACGATGAACAGAGGTCCCTTGTCGCTGACGGGCATGTAGCGGCCATCGCGCTTCACCGCGAGGATCGGCTTGTATTTGGCGAAATCCACCATCGGGATCTCGGTGGTATAATCGTTCAGCGCAAACACCATCAGCTTTTCCCCGGACGCGCCTATCACGTCCATCAAGGTCGTCATCGGGACACCTTCGAACACCACTTCACCGGTAAACCATGGGGTTGATGTACGCAACGTTACCAGGCCCAGCGATTCAAGCATGGGCATGTCGAAAACGGCGTTGGCGCCCTGGTTGGGGGCACCGATACGCCCGGTTATGCTCAGAATTTTTTTGCCCGACGGTGCCGGCAGCGCGGCGAGCGCTTTGTGGCTGGTCAGCAGGGCGAGCCCCATCAGGGCGAGGCGCCGGTTCAGCATCACGATTGATTCCTTCCATGGTCCAAGCCGGCAGATTGCCGACGTGGGGTTGAGGAAGGGTTAAGACATCGTGGATTGCGCCAAGGGGAGTACGGCGGGGGGACTACGGCGGGGCCGGCGCGCAGCGGGACGATCAGCGGCAGAGATCGCGCACCATGGCGGCGGCCCCCGCCGCGATCCGGACGATCCGATCGACATCGACGGCATACGGCCAACGGTCCCGCGGCAGATGGAACAGCGGATTGCTTCCGACCAGGGTCACGTAGCGGCCGCCGGCACGGTGGATGTCGCGGGTTTCGCCGCTGGGGACCTGGGTTGGCGGCGCCATGACTTCGGGGGGCTGGCCGGCGGCGTCCAGGGCGGTGCGCATCGCCCGCCGCAAATCGTCGGATGCCGACATCACGGACAATTGACCGCCGGTGGCACCGAGATTGGCGCCGTAGTGGACCCAGGTTGCGCCGCCCGCAACGTCCCAGCCGGGCCGATGCTCGATAAACGCGTCCAGCCCCAGATGACCCAGTTCATGGCCACTGTTTGCGGTCATGACGACATCGCACGCGGGCGGGTCCGCCAGCAGCGCGCGCAGGGTCTCCAGCCAGCAGACCAGGCCGCCGCCGCGTTCGGACGTCGATTGCCACCAGGAACTGCGTGGGGTCATCACGACCAAAGGCGGCCGCGTGCGGTCGCGGCCCGGGATGTTCACGACGACGTTGCGTGCCTCGGTCGGCGTCCGGCGAACCCGCGACACGAATTCCGCCTGGGCGCCCCGCTGCTCCGCTGCCCGCAGCAAGTCGCCGAATTCGGTCGAGACATGCAACGCGGGCGCGCCATACGGCGTGCGGAACTGTTCGGCGTTCAGCAGCCCGAGGCCTGGATTTGCCCCTTGGCACACGATCACCAGGGCGCGGTGGCGGGCGCTCAGGCGCATCGCGCGGTAGGCCTCGGTATAGACGGCTTGTGGCGACAGGGTCGTGACCTCTATCCCATGGGGGCCGAGCGGGGCGGTCAGAATGTCGTGGCTGAAGGGGTATTCAGGGGGGCACTCTGGCGCGGACTCTGGCGCGGACTCTGGCGCGCATTCTGGCGCGCATTCTGGGAGCCAGCCGGGGGAATCGAAGACCGGGGTCGCCTCGATCCGGGTGCCGTCCACCGCCACCCAGGCCTCGACGGGATCGAGCCGGTCGAGGGCAAAGGATTCGACGACCGGTGTCGCGCCGAGTGCGGCGACTTCCGCGGCCAGCCAGTCGGCCCCGGCATGATCGCCCGGGGTTCCGGTGCGGTGGGTGCCCTGAGAATCCCAGGCCAGCAGCCAGGATTCGGCCCTGGTTCGGCGGGCGGCAATCATGTTGTCGGTCATCCGGCGACTCCCAAAGCTCCGACCAGGGCCGCGCCACCCAGGACCAGCAACGGATGCAGGCGGGTGAACATGAACAGGCCGGCGGTGACGATGATGACCGCCATTGTCGCCCGGTCAATCGCGGTTGCATGCAGCAGCAGCGCCGCACTGGCCATCAGCAGCCCGGCGGTGACGGGCATCAGCCCGCGCTGGATCGCCTTGCGCCACGGGGCGTCCTTGAAGCGGTACCAGACGCCGGCCACCAGATAGGTCAGCACCGAGGACGGCCCGGCGACCGCGAGCGTCGCGACCAGCGCGCCCGGCACGCCGGCGACGTTCCAGCCGATCAGGCTGACCACCATCATGTTCGGACCCGGCGCGGCCTGCGCCAGGGCGAACAGGGCGGCGAACTCCGCGGGGCCGAACCAGTGATGGACCTCCACCACCTGTCGCTGCATGTCCGGGATGATGGTGTTGGCGCCGCCAAACGCCAGCAGCGACAATTGGGCGAACACCAAAGCGAGGTCGGTCAGGGGATCGCCGCCGGTCATGACCGGGTCCTCCAGGACAGCGCGATGGACAGCGCGGCCAGCACCGGCAGGGCGAGTAGCAGCGGCACCCGCAGAAGAGCCACGGCGCCGAAGGTGACGGCGGCGACGCCAAGGCCGCGCGGCTGGCCACGCAAGGGCGACGCGATGCGCAGGGCGGCGACCAGCACGTAGGCGGCGGCGGCGGCGGCCAGGGCGGCGAACGCACGCTGGACGACCGGCAGGTCCTTGTATTGGTCGTAGACGACGCCCAGCAGGATGACGACGGCGACCGGGCCGATCATCAGCCCTAAAAACGCCGCGGCCGACCCAAGGGTTCCGTGGAAGCGAGCACCGAGCGCTATGGTGACGTTCATGATGTTGCCACCCGGCAGGAATTGGCAAAGGCCCAGCATCTCGGTGAATTCGGCCGCGGTCATCCACCGGCGCTGCTCGACAACCATGCGACGGGCCCAGGGCAGGACCCCACCGAAGCCACAGACGCCAACGGTGAAGAAGCCGAGGAAAAGATCGGCCAGACTCGGCCTTGTGGAGGGGTCGGACATGGGGGCTGGTTAGCGTGTCCGGGCTGGCCGTGGAAGACGCCGGACCTGGCGGCCCCGGGCTTTTGGGGGGCCGGTGCGCCGCTAGTCGGGCACCAGTCGGGGGGCCCCAGTCGGGGGCGCCAGTCGAGGGGCACCAGTCGGGCGCCACTGTGGCACCACTCGGGCGCCAGTCGGGCGCCACTGGGATCCCACTGGGACGCCACCCGGGGGAAAAAACGTTATCGCTGGCCGATGCGGACTGGATGCGATAGGGAATGCTCGCAAAGATGCGATGCCGGGGTGAGACCCGAACGCGCCGGCCGTCCCAACCGAACAGGCGACCCATGCCAGACGAACGCCCTTCACCGGACCATCTGATCTGCCAGAATTGCGGTATCGACCTGAAGGTCGCCCAATGCGGCGACACCTGCCCGGCCTGCGGCGAACCGATCGTGGCGGATGACGACGCCGGCGATTGAACGGCATGTCGGCCGGGGAGACCTTGCCATCCGGACGTGGACGCAACACCTAACCTGCATGCGCAAGCACTTCGTTGTCCTTTTGGCCGCGGTCTGCTGCCTCCTAGCAGGATCCCCGCCGATCCAGGCCCAGGATACCACCCCGCGCGGGAACGAGCCGGCGGGACCGCCAGGATCTGGCCCAAGACCGAATCCGAGGACGATCCCGGCCGATACCGCGCCGCCGATGCGGGTCAGCTACGCCGCCTATGCCGCCGGGCTGCAAATCGCGGCCGTCGATGCCGCCTTCCAGCTTTATCCCGAAACCTATCGCGTCGAGCTTGCCGTGCGGACCACCGGGGTCGTCGGATGGCTCGTCCATTCCCGGACCGTGACCACCGTCAACGGCAATTGGCGCGTCGACCGGCCAGTCCCGCACCAGTTCCTCAGCCAAGGCGAAATCCGCGGGGAGCCGCGGTTTTCGCTGATCGACTACCAGCACGGACAACCGCTGGTGCGCCAGTTGATCCCACCCAACGACACCGAACGGGAGCCGGTGCCGCCCGACATTCAGGCCAACTCGGTCGACTCGCTGTCCGCCATGGTGGAGTTG
Source organism: Asaia bogorensis (assembly GCA_945871455.1). GTDB lineage: Bacteria > Pseudomonadota > Alphaproteobacteria > Acetobacterales > Acetobacteraceae > Rhodopila. The sequence goes on along the minus strand of CAMBXJ010000040.1, from coordinate 7,656 downwards.
GTGCGGCTCGTCCGGCGAACCGGCGGTTGCGACGGTACCACCCGGGTGTTCGATGGACGGCGCGCGTCGGACATCACGGCCCGCACGGTCGGGGAGGAGATGGTTCCGCCGTCCTCGCGGTCCATCTTCACGGGGCCGGCGCTGCGGTGCGATTTCGTGGGCCAGATGGTCGCGGGGTTCTGGTTGGATGCCGACCGGAACGCCGGGCAAAAGCCGATGAAAGGGTCCGCGTGGCTGGCGAATTCCCTGCCGGGTGCGCCGTCGGGCAGCGCCAGGCTGCCGGTCCGTATCACGTTCGAGAGCCGGTGGTTCGGCAACGTGACCCTTTACCTGACGGATGCCGCGGCGGACCAGGATCGGCGGCGGGTGGTCGTTCGCTGAAGGCTGGACGCTTCAGGACCAGGACAACCGGCCTGACCGCTGACTTAAGCCAACCGACGTAATCATCGACCGAGGCACCGCCCCCTCGTCATTGGCGGGCCCGCCCCCGCAACCCGCGCTTCGACGGCATGGGGTGGGTTGCGGGTTCAAGTCCGGCAATGACGGTGAGGGCACTCCAGACGACAGCGCGGGTACAACATGGGGCAATGTCTCGGCCGGCTGATATTCCGACCGGGCACCTTCAGACCGGGATTCGGTCCGCGTGGATGTCGCTCTCTACCAGAGCGGCGCGAACCCCGCCTCATGCGGCGGACCCGGCGCAAACAGCCAGATCGGCGGATCGTCGCGGGGCAGCGCAACCAAAGACGAGCAAACCGTGCCAAAACCACCGCGCGGGATAACATTCAACTGCTCCGCCGCGCCCCCGGAGCGATCCGCCAGCATGGCCTCCCATGCGGTCCAGTTGCCGGGGTCCGGCGCGGGTGCCGCAGCAAAACGCGACAAATAGCGCGCCACCCGCGGACTATCCGGATCATTCGGATCATGCGCCGTCACCATCGCCAACCCGCTCGGCAGGGGTTCGGCAAGCGGCGCCCCGTGACCGACGCCACGGACGAAGAACGCGCCCGACCGATCCGCCAGCACCAGGTTGAACCCGCGCCATTGTCCGGCATTCAACGCGCCGATCGCGGCGGTCGCGCTGGCGGCACTGTCATGCTCCAGCGCGATCAGAGGCAGTTCGCCCCGGCTGCGCTTGCCCGGGGCGGGGCCCAGGGAGCCTTGCCGGTTCAAGACGGCGGCGACGACGCCATGGCGGTTCATCCCCATCCAGGTGCCGCCGGCCGACCGATCCCGCCCGGCGATCACGCCCGGCCGATCCGCCCAGTGTTCGGCCGGCAGATCCCAGTCCCGATGCAACGACTCGTCGCGATTGGCCGCAAGCACGACGGGCCAAGCGTGGCCGGGGCGGATCAGGGTGATGACGGTGCACATGGGTGGCGAGGATTAACGAGACCGACCCGAACTGTCACGCGATGCGACCGGTCATGCGCCCGTTCGGCCGTGGCGCGACCGCCATTCGCGTATCGCCAAGGGGAAAAAACTCTCCCCCTTTCGCCTACTTCTTCGCCTCCCGCGCGACCGCGACGACCCGCTTCAACTCGGACAAACTGATCGCCCCCGGCACCAGTTCGTCCCCGATCACCATCGCGGGCGTTCCTTGAATCCCCAAAGCCTGAGCCAACCCCAGATTGGCGTCGATCCGCACTTGGATCAGCGGATCGTCCATGTCGCGTGACAGGCGGGTCCAGTCGAGGCCCAGCTTCTTGACCTCGGCCTCTATGCTGGCTTTGGTGATGTCGGGCGGCCCCTTGAACAACGCCTCCCGCAGTTTTTCGTAGGCGTTCTGCTTTTGCGCCGCCAGCAGCGCCTTCGCGCCCAGCACGCTGCCCGGCCCCAGGATCGGCAGGTCCTTGTAGATGCGCCGGACATTGCGATCCTGGCTCATGAACTGCAACATCGTCGGTTCCAGACGCCGGCAATAACCGCAGCGGATGTCAAAAAATTCAACGATGGTCACGTCGCCGCGCGGATTGCCGCCCACCGGATCGGCGGGATCGATCAGCATGTCCTTGGTGCTGGCGAGCGCCGCCTTGGTTACCGCCTGCTCCCGCGCCGCTTCATCGGCCTGCACGGCGGTGATCGCGTCGCGCAGAATGGACGGATCCTGCTTCAAGGCATCCCGCACGATCCCGATGATCTCGGCCCGCTGCTCCGCGGTGAACCCCGCGGCCATGGCCCGATCGGGGGACAGCAGCCCCAGCATCGACACCATGGCGGCCGACAGGATACCCATCGATAGGCCACCGGTCTGGAATGCGGATCTCATAAGCGGTTCTCTTTCTTGACGGCGTTGCTGATGTCGAGCGCGCGCAGCTTTGACGGGCCTGACGGTAGCACATCCGCCGCCTGACGCGCGAAGCGTCGGGCGGTCGGGATGTCGCCTACCAGCATGGCTTCCTCGGCCAGGGCCAGATTGGCCTCGCCGATATTACCGAGCCGGCCCCAGGCAATGCCGAGAAGGTGCCAGGTGCGGTCGTCGTCGCGGGTCTGGCGCTGGGCGAATTGCAGTTGGGTGATCGCCTGACGCAGATTGGCCGGATCGCCGGATTCGATCAGGGCGTGGCCCAGGCTCTGGCGAATCAGGGGCTGGTCGGGGGCATAGCGCACCGCCTGCATATAGGGAGCGATCGCGGCTTTCGGCTGCCCGCCCTCGAACAGCACCTGGCCTTTCAATTCGTTCAACCACGGATTCGTCGGCTGTTCCGCGAGCAGGCTGTCCAGCAGCCGGACCGCCGAATCGCGATGGCCCATGCGGTGGTCCAGCACGGCGCGCGCATAGCGGCCGGGAGCGGATGTGTCGGATTGCGGGTAGTTGCGCGCCACGACGGCGGGGTTGTCGATGAACGCGTTCAGCTTGGCCTTCACCATCTGAAACGGCGCTTCGAAGGCGGCTGTCGAGGCCGCCGCAGTGTTCGCCTTCGCCTGGACGTGGCGTTGCACGAAATTGAACCGGTCCCGGGTCATCGGATGCGTCAGCAGGTAGGGATCGCGCCGGTTGACCACCAGCGCCTCCTCCTGCTCCAGCCTGCTGAACATGGTCATCATGCCGGCGGCCGACCAGCCGAGCCGGTCGAGATAGCCGAGTGCCGACTGGTCCGCGGATTCCTCCTGCGCGCGGGAAAAGGACATAAACTGCCGTTCGGCCATGGACGCGCCGCCCAGCGCGGTGCCCACGGCAACGCCGGGATTGCGGGATGCCGCGCCGGCCGCGGCCCCGATCAACAGGGAGCCCAGCGACTGGATCATCGCCTGATAGGCCATCTCCGGCAGGCGCGAGATGTCGCCATGCGCCACATGCCCGGTTTCATGTGCGATGGGACCGATCACCTCCAGCGCTGAATTGGCCTGTTGGATCAGCCCGGTGTGGATGAACATCCGGTTGCCGGTCGTGACGAAGGCGTTTAAGGCACGGTCCCTCACCAGCGTGATGCGGATCAGCCTGGGGTCCAGGCCGGCCGAGCGATAGAGAGGATCGGCGAAGCTGTGTAGTAAGGATTCGGTTTCGGCATCCCGGATCAGCACGATCGGCGGCCGTTGCGGGTTTCCGGATCCTCGACCCTGGGCCACGGCCGACCGGGACGACACCACCTGGCACGACAACACAAAGGGCAATGCACCCATGGCGAGTAGCGGTAACCGGCGGGGAATGGGGCAGCAGCGGATCATGAGCACCATTCTGGCACAATCCCGGCTGGCAGTCGCGCTTGGCCTGGCCGCCCTGCTGCCCGCGTGCAGCGCGTATGACAGCCTGATGGCGCCCGCGCCGCAGCTTGGCACGCCGGGGTTCGTCAGCGGGTTCCTGGGCGGCGTGGTGTCGGACGAACCCCGCGCGACCCTGGCGGGACGGGAGGTGCTTTCGGCCGGCGGCAACGCGGCGGACGCCGCCGTCGCGGTCGGCTTTACCCTGGCGGTGACCTTGCCGTCCCGCGCCGGGATCGGCGGCGGCGGCGCCTGCCTGGCCTTCGCCGCCACCGCCAAATCGGTCAATCAGGGCACGCCCGAGGCCATCCTGTTCCTGCCATCGGCGCCAAATGGCCCCGGCGCCTTCGCGTCAGCCAGCCCCGGCGCCCGGTCCGACCGTCCGGCCGCGCTGCCGCTGATGCCGCGCGGGATGTTCCTGCTGCATTCACGCTATGGCAGCCGGCCGATCGAAACCTTCCTGGGTGCGGTCGAGGAAGGCGCCCGCTTCGGCATCCCGGTCTCCCGCGCTTTGGCCCGCGACCTGGCCGTCGTGGCCGGTCCGTTGTCGGCCGATCCCGCGGCCCGGGAGGTCTTCATGCGCTCGGGCGGCCCGCTGGCCGAGGGGCAGCTTCTGACGCAGCCGGAATTGTCGGCGACCATCAGCCAGATGCGAGTGAACGGCATCGGCGACCTGTATCAGGGCGGGCTGGCCCGCCGGGTCGAGGTCGCGTCGGCGCGAATCGGCGGACCGTTGTTCCTGACGGACCTGCGGACCGCGTTGCCTCGGGTGACCACACCGCTGGTGCTGCCCTATCGCAACGACATGGTCGCCTTCCTGCCGCCGCCCGCCGATGGCGGACTGGCGGCGGCGGCGGCATTCAAGACCCTGCAACAAAGGCCGGGCGACTGGACCGGCGCCGAGGCGCGGGCGGCGGGCACGGCTTCCGTCTGGCGGCAAGGCGGTGGGGCCAGCGTGGACCAGTTGCTGGCCGCACCGGTTGCTCAGGATTACCCGCTGCCGCCACTGCCGGCGTCCACCAGCTTCGCGACCCTGGACCAGAACGGCAACGCCGTGGTGTGCGTGCTGACGATGAACAACCTGTTCGGCACCGGACGCATCATGCCCGGCCTGGGCTTCCTGGCGGCTGCCTCGCCAGCCTATGTGGCGCCTCCTTTGCTGTCGGCGGCGTTGGCATGGAACGACAACACCAAATCCTTCCGTGCCGCCGTGGGTGGCACCGGTCAGGCGGGTGCGCCGGTCGCTGCGGCCGGGGCCATGATGAACACGCTGGTCTCGCAGCAGCCGATGAGTACGCAGGTGCCCGACCCCGGACGCGCCAATGTCGTCGCCTGCGGGCGCTATCTACCGCGGGAGGACGCGAGTTGCGGCTGGGCGGCCGATCCTCGCGAATTCGGTCTGGCATCCGGTGGCGGCTAACCAGGGGTTTTTTCCCACATGGTCCTGAAAATCGGCCGCGGCGCGAACGCACCGCCGTTCATGGTGATGGACGTCATCTCGGCGGCCAATGCACGCCAGGCGGCATTGCCATCGGGCGCGCCGCACGTGATCCGGATGGAAGTCGGCCAGCCCGGCACCGGCGCCCCCACCGGCGCGGTGGAAGCGGCGCACGCCGCGCTGCGATCGGGTCATCCGCTGGGCTATACGGAGGCGTTCGGCCTGCGGTCCCTGCGTGAGCGCATCGCGGCGCATATCCAGTCCTGGTACGGCGTGGACGTGCCGGTGGCGCGGATCGCGGTGACGGTTGGGGCGTCCGGCGCCTTCCCGCTGGCGTTCCTGGCGGCGTTCGATCCGGGCGACCGGGTGGCGATGGTCGCGCCCTTCTATCCCCCGTATGTCAACATCCTGACCGCGCTCGGCATCCAGCCGGTCATCATGGAAGCCACCGAAGCGACGCGGTTCCAACCGAGCGTCGCGATGCTGGACGCGTTGGACCCGAGGCCGGACGGGCTGATCGTGGCCAGCCCCTGCAACCCCGCCGGCACCATGCTGCACCCCCATGAACTCGCCGCCATCGCCGCCTGGTGCGATGCCAACGGGGTGCGGCTGATCAGCGACGAGATCTACCACGGGCTGACCTATGACAGCCCGATCGCCTCGGCCGCCGCGTTCAGCCCGCATGCGGTGGTGGTCAACAGCTTCTCCAAATACTTCTCCATGACCGGCTGGCGGGTCGGCTGGTTGGTGCTGCCAGAAGACCTGGTGCGGCCGGTGGAGTGCCTGGCGCAGAACATGTTCATTAGCGCGCCCTATATCTCTCAGGTCGTGGCCGAGGCCGCGTTCGACTGTCAGGAGGAATTGCAGGCCAACATCGCCCGCTACCGCCGGTCCCGCGCCCATCTGCTGCGCGCGTTGCCGGAGGCGGGATTTTCCCGCCTGTCGCCGGCAGAAGGGGCGTTCTATCTGTTCGCCGATATCGCCGACCGATCCAACGACAGCGTGGCGTTCTGCGCGCGGATGCTGGCGGAGGTGGGAGTGGCGGTGACCCCGGGGGTTGATTTCGACCGGACGCGGGGGTCGCGGTTCCTGCGGTTCAGCTATTGCGGGCCGGAGGCGGACATGATCGCGGCGGCCGAGCGGTTGAAGGATTGGCGCTGACGGCGGTCGATGGCGTTTGAGATGCCGAGGCGGCGCATGCTTGCCCCAGGTCGGCTGCGCCAGGTCGGCTGCCCCGGTTCGGCGAACGGGCGGTCGACGCGACTACGGGTGGCCTGTGGGAGCGTGATCCGGCGGGGCGGAACAGCGTGTCGATCTCGCGACCGGCCAGGGACCTGGAGCGGTTTGCCGTTTCCAGCCAGGGTGAAACCGCGCTAGCGTTCGTGGACGAAGCGGATCCCAGGAGAAAACCGCCGTCCAGGAGAAGTGCAATGACCGAAACGATGACGCTATCTCAACGTGCCGACGCGCTCGAAGAAAAAATGAGCCAGGAACTGGACTATATCGTCGTCAAATCGCGGCTCTACAGCATGGCCGAAGCCGACATGGGGCCGGCGTTGAACGCCAACGCGATCATGGCCAAGAACCCCAATGCACGGGTTCTGATGGGCGACGATCCCCGCCTGCCGCCAATGCCGGAGAAGCCGAACCTCGTGGATTTCTTCAAGCTGCGCTTCGGTCCGGCCGCCCATCTGCTCCAAAGCGCGCGCCATGCCGTCAAGGCCGGACTGTCGGACAATATGGTGCTGGCATGCCTGCTGCACGACGTCTCGACGATCGGCTTCATCCGTGGCGACCACGGTTATTGGGGCGCGCAACTGGTGGAACCCTATGTCGATGAAGAAGTGACCTGGGCGATCCGGGCGCATCAGGTTTTGCGGTTCTATCCCGACGATTCGGTCGGCTATGAGTATCCGCAGTCGTACATCAAGACATTCGGCGCTGATTACCGTCCTGACCCGTATGTCGAACAAGACTACAAGCGCATGCGGAACCACAAATGGTATATGTCCGGCCGGATGATTACCGTCCATGACATTTACTCGTTCGACCCGAATGTGGTGGTCGAGTTGGAGGAATTCACCGATGTGATCGGTCGTTGCTTCCGCCAGCCGGAACAGGGGCTGGGCTTCGACAACAGCCCGGTCGCGCATATGTGGCGCGCGATGATCCGGCCAGCGAAGTATCTGTAGCGCGCTCCGGCCAGGGCCGGCGAGCCTCGGCCAGGTGAACTTGGCCCGGGGAACTTGGCCAGGGGAACTTGGCCCGGGGAATTTGACCTATATGCCGATCAAGCAAGGCCCTTTTCGGCTGGCTTGATCGGCGTTCGACCGTTGGTTCCTGCGCGGGACATGCGGTGTCCCGATCGATCAACGGCCATGCCAGCGGAAGTGCCCAAGGGGAATGGTCAAGGGGATGCCCGAGACAATGCCCCAGGGAATGCCCCAGGGAATGCCCCAGGGAATGCCCAAAGGATATCCCACGCAAGTGACACCCCACTCCCCCAAAGCCAGCCA
>CAMBXJ010000039.1 GCA_945871455.1 Asaia bogorensis | reverse complement strand
CTGACGGCACCTTCTGGCGCAATCTGGGAATGGAACGATCCAACAACGGACAACGCCGTCATCGGCGATGCACTGGGGTTCTGTCAGGTGGTGACCCAGGTGCGCAACGTCGCCGATACCGATCTGGTGGTAGCCGGGGAGCCCGCGCGAATTTGGATGGACCTCGCCCAATGTTTCGCCGGTCCGCCGGAAAACCCGCCCGCGCCCGGGACCCGGGTCACGGTTCGCTCGACCGGCCGCTGATGCGGATGGGCCCCTTTGGGGTCGGCGCGACCTATCAACCCAGGAACCCACGCATGCCGCCCAATTTCGCCGACATCGCCACGGTCACCCCGGACAAGAGCAGCCTCGCCGCCGCCCATGCCGCCGTCACCGCGCTGCTTGACCGTGGCGACCGGGTCGCGGCACTGGCGCTGTGGGACCGGCAGCGGCGGGAATACGACACCTGGAGCGCCCTGGTGCATCTGCGCTTTGCCCAGGACACCGCGTCGGAGACCGCGAAGGCGGCTCGGGACTACGCCGATGCCCTGGCGCCGGAGGCGACCGAGTATGAAGTCGCCATCAAGCGCCGCCTTTTGGCCGATCCCGCCCGAACCGAGGTGGAGGCGGAAGCTGGCGGACATGCGCTGCGCCTTTGGGCAGCCGATATTGCCGCCTTCGACCCCGCGATCAAGGCCGATCTGGAGGACGAATCGCGACTATCGGCGGCCTATACCGCTCTGCTGGCCTCCGCACGGATTGAACTCGACGGCCTCACCTTGAATCTTGCCGGGCTGGGGCCCTTCGCGGAGGACCCGGACCGCGCCACCCGCCATCGCGCCGAGCAGGCTCGGTGGGGATTCTTTGCGGCGAATGCGGGGGAACTGGACAGGATCTACGACGAACTGGTGCGTCTGCGGCATCGCATGGCTCGCAAGCTGGATTATCCCACATACACGCCGCTGGGGTATCGGCGGATGCGGCGCACCGATTATGGGCCGGATGACGTTGCACGCTATCGGGACCAGGTTGCGCGCCATGTGGTGCCGCTGGTGTCTAGTCTGCTGGAAGACCGACGCCAGGCGTTCGGCTGGGACCGGGTCTGCTTCTGGGATGAGGCGCTGATCGACCCCGCGGGCAACCCCAAGCCGGCCGGGGAGCACGACTTTCTGGTCAGCCAGGCGCAGACGATGTTCGACCGCATGGACCCGCGGCTGGGCGCGTTCTTCGCCTTGATGAGACAGGGCGACTTCCTGGACCTGAAGAACCGCCCGACCAAGGCCGGCGGCGGGTTCTGCACGTCCTTCCCGACCGAGGGCGTGCCCTTCATTTTCGCCAACTTCAACGGCACCCACCACGACATCGGCGTTTTCACCCATGAAATGGGGCACGCTTTCCAGAACTGGGAAAGCCGCGACCAGCCGGGGGTGGATTACCTGTGGCCGACCATGGAATCGGCGGAAATCCACTCCATGGGTCTGGAGTTCCTGACCTATCCGCAGATGGACCTGATGGTCGGCGAAGCGGCGGCGGACCGGTTCCGCCGCATGCACCTGATCGGCGCGCTGGCCTTCCTGCCCTACGGCGTCTGCGTCGATCACTTCCAGCACGAGGTCTATGCCAACCCAGAGGCGACCCCCGCGGACCGCCATGCGATATGGCGGCGGTTGGAGCGGATCTACATGCCGTGGACCGATTACGGGGATCTGGGGTTCCTTGCGAAAGGCGCGCGGTGGCAGGCGAAACACCACATCTATTCGTCGCCATTCTACTACATCGACTACACGCTGGCGCAGTGCTGCGCGATGCAGCTTTGGGTGCGGTCCCGCAGGGACCAGGCCGGGGCACTGGACGCATATGTGCAACTATGTGGACGCGGCGGGTCGGCGCCGTTCCAGGACCTGGTGCGATCGGCCGGATTAGTGTCGCCCTTCGCGGATGGCGCGTTGCAAGACGTGGTGCGAGAGGCCTCGGCGTTCCTGGGATTGCGGTAGGGCGGGATCGCCGGGCGTGGATGGTCGCACCGTTCATAGAACCTTGGCTGGCGAAGATTCCCTTTCTACGCTTTATTCCCAGGGATATGAGCGCTCCAGCGCGAGAGCCGCCCGCCTCGCCTGTTGAACCCGGATGTCTGGCCTGCCTACCAGGATCGGCCCCAACGGTTTTTGGGCTTCCGACCCGAGAACCGACCACGTGACCGGCCCCCGATTAATTGCAATCCGCCATCGGGACTTGCGGAGGGACTGGACAAGCTGGCAAGCCCCAGCGCATAGGGGCCGAACCGGCTGGACCTGTTCCGCACGCAAGCGGAGCGGGCCGTCCCGGTGTGACCCTCCAGGAGCGTGGCTCAACCGCCCATGATGTATTTCAGCCGCCTGAAGACCGCCGCGATCCTCGGCGCATGCCTTCTCGGGCTGCTGCTGTGTCTTCCCAACCTGTTTCCAGCGCCCGCGTCATGGATTCCCTGGCGCACCGTGAATCTCGGCCTCGACCTGCGTGGCGGCAGCTATCTGCTGCTGGAAGTCGACATGAAGGCCGTGACGAAGGAAAAGCTGGAAAGCCTGGTGGACGGGATCCGGCAGGCGCTGCGGCCAGGGCAGATATTCTATTCGGTCCTGGAGCCTCAACCAGATCAGAACCGGGTGCTGCTGCGCCTGCGTGATGCCACCAAGACCGAAGCCGCCGTGGCCGCATTGCGTCCTCTGATCAGTCCGACCGGTCCCAACAACACCCCCGACCTGGCGATTGCGTCCACCCCGGACGGCACGATCACGATGACGCTATCCCAGGCGGCTATGACCGCCCGCGCGACCGGCGCCGTGCAGCAATCGATTGAGATCGTCCGCCGGCGTATCGACGAGACCGGGGTGGTGGAACCACAGATTACCCAACAGGGTGACAGCCGTATCGTCGTCCAACTCCCCGGTATCGACGACCCCAACCGCATCAAGCAACTGCTCGGCAAGACCGCGCACATGACCTTCCGGTTGGTCGATGAGAACGCCAATCCGAACGCCGGGGGCCTGCCTCCACCCGGGGTCGAGTTCCTGTCGATGCAGGATCGACCGGGGGAGAAAATCGCCGTCCGCAAGCGCATTGACGTCGATGGCGCCGACCTGACCGACGCGCGGGCCGGCACCAACCAGCAGACCTCCGAATGGGTGGTGAACTTCGTATTCAATTCGGTGGGCGGCAAACGATTCGCCGACATCACGCGTGCCAACGTCAATCGCCGCTTTGCCATCGTGCTGGACGACAAGGTCATCTCGGCCCCGGTGATCCGGGAGCCGATCACCGCCGGCCGCGGTCAGATCAGTGGGTCGTTCACCGCCGCCAGCGCCAATGAGTTGTCGGTGCTGCTGCGTGCCGGCGCGCTGCCAGCGCCGCTGACCGTGGTGGAGGAACGCAGCGTCGGACCCGAGCTTGGGGCTGACAGTATCAGGGCCGGAGCCCTATCGCTCTTTGCCGGCTTCGTCCTGGTCATCCTGTTCATGGGATTCTTCTACGGTCTGTTCGGTTGGTTCGCGAATGCGGCACTGGTCGTCAACGTGATCCTGATCCTGGCGATCATGTCGCTGCTGGAAGCCACACTGACCCTGCCCGGCATGGCGGGCATTCTGCTGACCCTGGGTGTGGCGGTCGATGCCAATATTCTGGTGAACGAGCGCATCCGGGAGGAATTTCGCCAAGGCAGGCCACCACTGGCGGCCCTGGAGCACGGATTTTCCCGCGCCTTCAGCACCATCTTCGACTCCAACGCCACGGGCTTCCTGTCGCATGTCATGCTGTTCGCGTTCGGATCGGGCCCGGTGCGCGGCTTCGCCGTGACCATCACCGTTGGCATCGTCACGACTTTGTTCACCAACTGGATGCTGGCCCGTCTGCTGGTCTCCATGTGGTACATCAAGACCCGTCCCAAGACGCTTCCGGTCTGAGCACGCACATGTTTATCAAACCTATCTTTCGCCTGGCGCCCGACAACACCCGCATCCAGTTCATGCGCGGCCGGATCATGGGATTGGCCGTCTCGGCGTTCCTGTCCACCGTCTCGGTCTTCCTGTTCTTTTATCCCGGTCTGCATCTGGGGATCGATTTCTCCGGTGGCGTTGTTATGGAAGTGCGTACCCCTGGACCTGCCGATTTCGCCAAGATCCGTGCCGCCGTCGCCGCGGAGAATGTCGGTGAGCAGGGCGTCCAGCAGTTCGGCACCTCGTCCGATGTTCTGATTCGTTTGGGTCTGCAGCCGACCGAGGCCGCCACCCAGCAGGCTGTGTCCCGCGTCCGCGCGGCGTTGGAAAATGCCATCCCGGGAGCCAATATCGTCCGCACTGACGCGGTCGGCGCCAGCGTGTCGGCAGAATTGTTCCGCGATGGCATGATCGCGCTCGGCGTCAGTCTGCTGATGATCCTGTTCTACATTTGGTTCCGGTTCGAATGGCAATTTGCCGTCGGGGCCGTGGTGACGTTGATCCTGGACATCACCAAGGCGGTCGGTTTCCTGGCCATCACACGCTACGACTTCGACCTCGTGATGGTCGCGGCGATCCTGACGATCCTGGGTTACTCCACCAACGACAAAGTTGTGGTCTATGATCGGGTTCGCGAAAACCTGCGCAAATACAAATCCATGCCGCTGCGGGAGCTGATCGATCTGTCGATCAACGAGACCCTGAACCGCACATTGGGCACTTCCGCCACCATCTTCCTGGCAAGTCTGCCACTTGCCATCTTCGGAGGTGAGTCGATTTCCGGCTTCGCGGTGGTGATGTTGTTCGGCATCGTTGTTGGAACCTCGTCGTCGATCTTTATCGCAGCCCCCATTCTCCTGTTCCTCGGCGAAAACCGGCTGCGCCGCGACGCCGCCACTGCCCCAACGCAAGCTGCCCCGGCGAGCCCGGCGCCCTGAGCATGATCACCCGGCGTCAGGCGCTAACAGGCGTTGTGGCCTTGGGAGCCGGGAGTTCCCCGGCATATGCCAATCGTCGGGTCGTCATGATGGTCGGTGCGCCCGTCGGGTCACGAAGCGATCGGATCGCCCGATGGTTCGCGCCACACCTGGTCCGCCAGATTCCGCTGACGGATCTCGTGATCCGCAATATCGCCGGCGAAGGCGGTATGGCCGCGTTAAACGTCCTTGCGGAAGCGTTCCCCAGCGGCGCATCGATTGGCTGGGTGACCACGCCCAGTCTCTCCGCGCGAATGGTGGATCGCGGCGGCGACACGCTTGCCCAGCGCCTCTCACTCGTTGGGGCGGTGATGCGGGAACCGGTTGCCCTGGTTTCCCCCGCGGCCGAACCTTTGGAATCCGTCCAGGACATCATACGCCGAGCCAGCGAAGACGCGGATGCGATCCCGATGGGAACGCCACAACCCGGAAGTCCGCCCCATCTGGCGGCCTTGAAGCTGCAGGTCGTCTCGCAGACTCGTTTGAACATCGTCCCGTTTCCGTCGGCTGCGGCGGCGCGCCAGGCGGTTCTGGCGGGCAACGTGTCGGCCGCGGCACTGGGTTTGTCGGATGTGATCGATGCCCTGCGTGACGGCAAGTTGCATGGGGTAGGCCTTGCCGCCCGCAACCGCTTCGGCATGCTGCCTGATATGCCGGTGTTGCAGGAGGCCGGGGTGCCGTTGGCGGCCGCCATCCGCCACGGATTGGCAGCACCGGTTGGTCTGCCTCCCGATGTTCTGGAACGGTTTACCGCCGTGCTGAAAGCGATTGTGGCGGATCCCGACTTTCGCATGAAGGCCGATGCCGCGGGCTTCGTTCCGGCCTGGACGGACGGTCCGGCCTGGTCGGCTCTCATGGAAAAAGAACGCTCGGATTTGGCCAGGATTTGGCTCACCGAGCCCTGGTTGCCATCATCAGGGGGATAAATCCCAGCCCGCTGTGTCCTTCCGGACCGCACGCACCGACCATCGCGGGTGGATATCGCGCTCCGCGCGCGCCGGCTGATACGCGTGTGCTCCGGTTAGCCCAGACCCGGCTGAGCAGGACCATACCGGAGATTTGATTCTGCAAAATCAACCGGAGACAGGTCGTCGCGCGAATTAACTATTCGGGAGGCGGACGGTGCGGTGTTTCTTCCCGACACGCTTGGTTCTATAAGGGCTTCATGCCCTTCGATGTCGGCGATTTCTCCGGCGCCTCATTCAGCGATCGCGCCGCCAGTCGGCGCAACCGCCGCATGGTCGCGGGTTGGCTGTTTACCCTGGCGGTCATGGTCCTGGTCATGATTGGCCTTGGTGGTGCCACCAGGCTGTCTGGATCCGGCCTGTCCATCATGGAATGGGCGCCCATTGTTGGCGCCTTGCCGCCACTGTCTCAGCAGGAATGGGACAGGCTGTTTGCGCTTTATCGGGAAATCCCCCAGTTCGCGCTGACCAATTCCGATTTCACACTGCGGGAATTCAAGGGAATCTTCTGGCTGGAATGGATCCATCGGTTCTGGGGGCGCGTGCTGGGGCTGGCCTTCGCGGTGCCGCTCGTGTGGCTCTGGATGACCGGACGGATCGATCGCCACCTGGTTCCGCGTTTGCTGGCGTTGTTCGCGCTCGGTGGCCTGCAGGCGTTTGTCGGGTGGTTCATGGTGGCATCCGGGTTTCTGCCGGACGCGACCACCGTGTCCCCCTACCGGTTGGTGGTGCATCTCGGCCTTGCCCTGATCCTCTATGCAAGCCTGATCTGGATCGGGCTTTCCCTGGCCCGCCGAACCCTGGCGCCAGTGGCCGAGGCAACCTCGACGACAGCGCCAACCGGACGCGCCCCGCAATTGCGACGGTTGGCGACCCTGTCGCTGGTCATGATCTCGCTGACCATCGTCGCCGGCGGCTTTGTCGCCGGAATACGCGCTGGGCTGACCTACAATACGTTTCCGTTGATGGATGGGCGGGTCTTTCCGGAGGGCTATTTCGGACCGCTGCCGTTCCTGCGGAACCTGGCTGAAAATGTCACCGCCGTGCAGTTCAACCATCGGATGCTGGCCACGATCAGCGCGATCTTCGTCCTGGCGACGGTGATCGTCGGTTGGCGCGGCCGTCCCGCTCCACCACTCCGTAATGCGCTCATCCTGCTCGGCGTTTGTCTGATCGTGCAATATACCCTCGGTGTGATCACCCTGTTGCACGGTGTCCCCCTGCTGCTCGGCACCGCTCACCAACTCTGCGCTTGCCTGTTGCTGACGGCCACCATCGTCGTGCTGCATGCCTCATTGCCGGGTCACCAACAGCGCGGCTCACCCGAATGACAGGTGGTGACGGGGATCAGACGAACCCCGCAAACAATTTCCCCCTTGTTCCCTTGACCGAGGCCGTTGACGTCATTCAGATCGGCATTGCGATCGTTGACGACCAGCAGCGCATCGTGCTGATGAATCCGGCCTTCCTGAACTCCCTGGAACTGCCGCCTGACGCGTTTCCACCCGGCACGCCGGTGGTGGACGCCGTCCGCGCGTCCGCATTGCGTGGGATCTACGGCCCGGGTGATCCGGAAACGCAGGTCGCTGCCGTCATGGCCGCGGACCGGTCACGTCCCGGGCGATTGCGCCGACGCATGTACAAGGGGCGGAGTTTCGACCTTATCAACATGCCGTTGCCCAGTGGCGGCTACGTCGTCAGCGCCATCGAAACCACCGCACTTATCGCCGCCCGCGCCGATGCGGAGCGCGCGGCCGGGATGTCCGCGGCAGCGCTGGCCACGTTGCGCATCGGTCTCGCCGCGTTCCGGCCCAACGGCGCGATGATCTTTTCCAATCCGCGCTTCGCCGAACTCCTGTCGCTGCCGATCGAGCGCGTGATGCCCGGCGTGCTATTCCCGGATCTGTTGAACCTGATGGCGCGGCAGGAGGAGTATTCGGGCGCCGACGGGATCGGGTTCGTCGAGGCGGAACAGCGCGCAAATCGCGCCTTGCCGGCGGAAACCCGCCGCACCTGCGGCAACGGGCGAGTCATCGACATCGTTTCGGCGCCCTTGCCCGATGGCGCCTGGACCATCACCGTGACCGACGTTACCCCCCTGGTCCAGGCCGAGGATGAGGCGCAACGGCGGGCACGCCTGCTGGACACGATCCTGGAGGAAGTGCCGCACGGCATTTGCGTCTATGGCGCCGACCACCGGCTGCGCATGTACAATCGCGCCTACTCCGAGGTCATGGCCGGCGCCCCGGTCCAAATCGGTGAGAGCATGGTCGATATCGTCCGGCGCAGAGCCGCAAGTGGGGAATTCGGGCCCGGGGCGGCCACCGACGTGTTCTCCCAGCAGATGGCGCACGACATCACCCGGCCGCAGATTCGCCGCCGCCGCCGCCCCAACGGCACCGCGATCGACGTCCGCACCGCGCCGCTGCCGGATGGCGGCCATATCAGCGTGGTGACCGACATCACTGCGTTGGTCGAGGCCGAAGGCGAAATCACCCGGCGGGCCGAAGTGATGACCACGATGCTCGCGAATATTCGCCACGCGGTCCTGTTGTGGAGCGGCGATCGTCGGCTGGTCGCCAGCAATCCCACTGCTCACGAATTGCTCGGATATCCCAAGGGCCTTCTGGAACCTGGCAGAACCGACGCGGAGGTGTTCGAATATCTCTATCGCAGCGGCGAATGGGGGGCCGACCCGCCCGCCCAGGCCGCGCTCCAGGCGTTGGCCGAACGGGATCGGTCACAGCCATATAACAGCCAGTTCGTGACGCGCGCCGGACGCGTCCTCGACGTGCGCTCGGACCCGACACCGGATGGCGGCTGGGTCAGCACCTATACCGACATGACCGAGGCGCATGCCGCGGAAGAAGAGCTCCGGCGATCCCGCGATGCGGCCGAAGCGGCGAACCAGGCGAAATCGCGTTTCCTGGCGACGATGAGCCATGAATTGCGCACACCGCTGAATGCGGTGATCGGTTTCTCCGACGCGTTGGCGCGGGAGGCTGGCCGGCAGGACCCGGGTCGGGTGGTCGAATTCGCCCAACAGATCAACGATGCGGGGCGGACCCTGCTCAATCAGATCAACATCATCCTGGACGTCGCCCGTATCGAGTCGGGCCGCTTCGATCTCGCGGTGGACCAGATCGATGTATCGCGTCTGCTGCGCGCCGCGGGCCGCCAAGCCGACACCGCGATCCAGGCCGCGGAACTGACCCTGGTCGTGGAGCTTCCCGACAACCTTCCGCATATCCGGTCCGACGAGAGGCGGTTGATGCAGGCATTGAGCCAGTTGCTCTCGAATGCGGTCAAATTTACCAACGCTGGGGGCACCGTGACGATGGGTGCCCGGATCGCCGATGATGGCGGCCTGCTATTATATGTACGCGATACCGGGATCGGCATCGCCGAACAGGACCTGGAGCGGGCGTTCGCGCCGTTCACCCAGCTGGATAACGCTCTGTCGCGGCGGTATCAGGGCGCGGGGCTTGGTCTCTATATTGCCCGGGCAATGGTCACCGGGCATGGCGGCACCCTATCCCTGGTGAGCCATGTGGGCGAGGGAACCATTGCCGAAATCCGCTTGCCCGTGGATCGGCTGATCACCTGACCAGTGGTAAAACCGGTCGCGCTTGCCCATTCTCCCTGGATGTTCTTCCCTGAACGACACGCTGACAAGGAAACCCGGACATGACTTCGCTCGCCGCGACAGACAAGCTGTTCTTCGACCGGGCCGACTCGGCGCTTGACCGGATGACGGCGGAACGCGTGGTTGGCCAAGCCCTGGGTGGCAGCGATGACGGGGAATTGTTTCTGGAATACCGCGAAAGCGAGATGATTAGCCTCGACGACGGCCGCATTCGCAGTGCCGCGTTCGATTCCAACCTGGGTTTCGGCTTGCGTGCGGTCGCCGGGGAAGCCACCGGCTATGCTCATGCCGGAGAGGTCTCGGAAGCCGCGCTGCGTCGTGCGGCATCCAGCGTGTCGGCCGTGGCGTCCGGCCATCACGGGGTTGTGGCCGAGGCGCCGCGGGCCACCAATGCGCGTCTTTACTCTGACGCCAACCCGCTTCAGCTCATGGATTTCTCGGCTCGCACCGGCCTGTTGTCGGAGATTGATGCCTACGCCCGAGGCAAGGACAGCCGGGTCACCCAGGTGATGGCGTCGCTGGGCGGTGAATGGCAGGCCGTGCAGATCATGCGTCCCGATGGAACCCGGGTCGCCGATATGCGCCCCCTGGTGCGGCTGAACGTGTCGGTCGTCGTGGAGCATAACGGGCGCCGGGAAACCGGCAGCTACGGCACCGGTGGGCGCTTCGCCTATGATGCCGTGACGACCGAGGCGGTGTGGCGCGGCGCGGTGGACGAGGCGCTGCGCCAGGCGCTGGTCAATCTCGACAGCCGCCCGGCGCCAGCCGGGGAGATGGAAGTCGTTCTCGGCTCCGGCTGGCCCGGTATCCTGCTGCATGAGGCGATCGGGCATGGGTTGGAGGGGGATTTCAATCGCAAGAAGACCTCTGCTTTCTCGGAACTTCTCGGCAAGCGGATTGCGTCGAAGGGCGTGACGGTCATTGATGATGGGACAATCCCTGACCGGCGCGGCAGCCTGACGGTCGACGATGAAGGGACGCCTACCAACCGCACCGTCCTGATCGAGGACGGGGTGCTGGTCGGCTACCTCCAGGACCGGCTGAACGCGCGTCTGATGAATATGCCCGCCACCGGCAATGGCCGGCGCCAGTCCTACGCACATTCACCGATGCCCCGCATGACCAATACCGTGATGCTGGGCGGATCGCACGAACCGGCCGAGATGATCGCGTCCATCAAGCGCGGTCTGTACGCGGTGAATTTCGGTGGCGGCCAGGTGGACATCACGTCGGGCAAGTTCGTGTTCTCGGCCAGCGAGGCCTATCTGATCGAAGACGGTAAGGTCACCGCCCCAGTGAAGGGGGCCACGTTGATCGGCAACGGCCCGGACTCGCTGACCAAGGTTGCGATGGTCGGCAACGACATGGCGATGGACCCGGGAATCGGGACGTGTGGCAAGAATGGCCAGGGCGTGCCCGTGGGCGTGGGGCAGCCGACTCTGAAATTGACCGGCCTGACCGTGGGCGGCACCGCCGCCTGACGCCCGGTCTTTGCGCGCATGTCGGCGTCTCGGCGTTGACGTTCCGCGCCACCTTGCGCCGCTCGGTTGATCGGGACCTCTGAATCCTGAGATAGCGGCAGTCGTGACGCGCCTCACCGATCGGGCACGGAGGGCCTTTCGGGTTCGAAGGTTGGATCGGCGCGAGCCAGAGCCTGACCGCCAGTCTTTTCGGTGCCGGTCAAGCCGTCGTCCCGTTCAAAGCCCGGTTGACCGGATCACGCTCGGCGGCCGGCTCAGGCCGATTACCGCTCTACCACTCATCGGTATCAGTGGGTGACGCCGCCGTCAGCGGTTCTTTGTCGCGGCATGACGGCGATGTACGGGTAATGCCGAGCAAGAAGACGATTCCTGGGTAGGTTCGACCGCGCGAGGATCGGCCGCGGAACGTGAGAGGGAGTCGCATGACAGGGCGCATGGAGCAGAGTCTCAGACTTGTCGAATTATTTGCCTAGTTTTGTAGATAAAATTCCCATTTGTCTCTGAATATTGCTGAACCTCATAAAGTAGCGCCTTGGGGCGGGTCGATCGCCGAGGGGTGAATCGGGATTCGATGAGGTTGGCAGCTTCACCCGTGAATATTCATCATCGCGCAAGTGAATCCCTTACGATTTGACGAAGGGATAACGTCAATAAAACGACAAAAAATCCTTAACGTGGAAATATTCATCCATCGAAGTTCAGGACACCACTAGGCGCCGCCGGCACATGTCGCGGCCCATCCAATCGAAAGGTTCAGCACATGACCGTCCGTGCGTTCATCACCACCAAGACAAACAGCGTTGCAGATTCCGGCAAGGTCCGTCTTGGCGGGTTCGCTCCGGCGCTTGCTACCGCTGATGCCAACAAGGTCCGTCTCGGCGGGTTCGCCCCGACACTTGCCACTACTGATGGCGGCAAGGTCCGTCTCGGCGGTTTCGCCCCGACGCTCGCGACCGCTGATGCTGGCAAGGTCCGTCTCGGTGGCTTCGCCCCGACGCTTGCGACCGCAGACGCCGGCAAGGTTCGGCTGGGCGGCTTTGCTCCGGCGCTTGCGACCGCCGATGCCGGCAAGGTTCGTCTTGGTGGTTTCGCCCCGACGCTGGCCACTGCTGACGCCGGCAAGGTCCGCCTGGGAGGTTTCGCCCCAACGCTTGCGACTGCCGATGCTGGCAAGGTCCGTCTGGGTGGTTTCGCCCCGACGCTTGCGACCGCTGATGCTGGCAAGGTCCGCCTGGGTGGCTTCGCTCCGACGCTTGCGACCGCTGATGCCGGCAAGGTTCGTCTTGGTGGTTTCGCCCCGACCTTGCCAACCCGCCGCTAGGCAGCGAACGTCAGTCGTCCGACTGGCCAAGCACCACCGGCAGGACTGATGGACCGGGTCACCAGACCCGGTCTCACGCCGTTTCTATGCCAAGGATGGGACCATCGTGACGCCTCCGCCTGATCAAGGTGACGACACCAGCCAATCCGCGCCCAAGCCGAAGCTGATCAGCTTCCATCGCATGGTCCCATCCGCGCGCCTGCCCCAACGCGCCGATCGGTCCGCCGGCGGCTCCCTGCCGACCCGGGCCTTTCGGTATTGCGAGCCCGCGACATCCGCCTCTGGCTTCGGTTATTATATGTTCCCGCCCATCGGATTCTCGGTCCAATGGGATGGGCACGACATCATGTGGACCTACGAGGGTGTAGGCGAATGGTTCCCCCTCAAATCGGCACAGTTTCCCAATTTCCGGCCGCATTTCGAATCTATCGCACCGGATGAAATCAAAGAATATTCGCCACCTTTCCTGGGCGCCTTGCAGGAACCCGGTCTGATCCAGCTCTGGACCGGGTTCGTCGTCCGCACCGCTCCTGGTTGGAGCCTGCTGGTGCGCGCCCCTGCCAATCTGCCGCGGCCTGGCGGATATGAGCATTTCGAGGGGATCGTCGAATCGGATCGCTGGTTCGGGCCCCTGATCACGAACATCCGCCTCACGAAAACCGACGTCCCCATCGACTTCCGCCCGGACTACCCGCTGGTCCAGGTGCAGCCCATTCCGCGCCATGCCTATGAGGAGGCCACCCTCAACAATTACGAAACCGTGCCCAACCTGGAGCAACTCACGCCGGAGGACTGGGACGCCTATTACGACACGGTCGTCCGCCCGCATGTTCAGGAAGTCCGCCCGCGCGGCCAATACGCCGCCGCCGCCCGCAAGCGCCGAGCCGCCGAAGGCAGCCGGGAGCCAAGGAAATCAGACGACTGAACGGGGCTCTACAGGCCGAATCGATCCAGCAAGGCCCAGGTCCGAGTCCGCCCCATGTCGCCCGCGCGCAGGAACATGCGCAGATCCGCGGCATGATCGATGTCCATGCTGATGCCGCGTTGGCGGACCACAACCGGGTCTATCCCATGCGCTCGGGCCGTGGCCAAATGCGGAAAGAAACTGTCATCGCCAAACCGCAACGGGATTACCGCCGGGGGAGAGCACAGCACCGCGTTCGACCCAAGCTCATCATGCGCGGGGACGATGGTGAAGGACGGTGCAGCCAGGCAGGACGAGACGACCGTATCGATCTCCGCCGCGGTCACTCCGGGGATATCGCCGGGCAAGGTCAGAAGCGCACCCTTGCCCTGGGCCAGCAACACCTTGGCCATCCCCATCACGGCACCGGTATGGCCGCCGCGAGCCTCCTCTGTCGTAATCTGGGCGCCGTATTTGCGCGCCAGTTCGGTCGCGTACGGATCCAGCGTGTTGACCAGGATTCCCGCCAGGCGGGAGGCGCCGGCCAGGGCGGACAGCACATCTTCCAGCATCGTCGCGGCCAGAACTTCCCGCTGAGCGGGCGACAGCGCGCCGGACAGACGTTGTTTCGCACCGACGAATTCCTTCACCGGCACCGCCGCCCAGACATCGGTCACTTGCGGCGACGCAGCACGGCCGCTGCATCCAGCACGGTGCGGGCCAGGGCTTCCCGGTCTTCCAAGGTCGTCATCAGGGTCTGCGCCAATGTCACGCGGGCATCGATCGACACGACTTCCGACATGTCGGCGTGATCGATGACATAGCCATCCAGCAGGTCGCTGTACCGATGCGCGACGGTCCCCGCGGTGGGATCCAGTCCAAGCTCCGTCATCATCTTCGCAGTTGGCCCCTTCACCGCGCGTCCGGCGATAATGGGCGAAACCGCGATCACCGGCGCGGGGCAGTTGGCCAAAGCATCCCGCACGCCAGGAATGGCCAGGATCGGCTCCACGCTAATGAACGGGTTCGACGGGCAGATCACGACGGCCTGTAATGCCGGCGACGATAGCGCAGCCATGAAATCGGGGTGGGCACGCGCGGTCTTGGCGCCGTGGAATTGCAGCTCGCGCACCACCGGCTCGCATTTGCGATTGACAAAATAGTCCTGAAAATCGATCCAGCCGTCATCGGTCAGCAGCCGGGTGCGGACGGGATCGTCGGTCATCGGCAGGATGCGTTGCTTCACGCCCAGCCTTGCCGACAGGTCAGCGGTGACGGTCGACAGGCTTTCTCCGCGGCGCAGCCGCTTCGTGCGTTCCACATGCAACGCGACGTCCCGATCGCCCAGACGAAACCAGGTCTCACCACCCAGGCTTTCCATCGTTTCCATGAACGACCACGTCTCGTCATGGCGACCCCAGCCGAGTTCGCGGTTTGCCAACCCAGACAGGGTGTAGGTGACGGTGTCGATATCCGGGGAAATCGACAGCCCCAGATGCTCAAAATCGTCGCCGGTGTTGACGACGACCAACAGGTCCTCCGCCGGCAGGATGCGGGACAAGCCGAGGGCGAGTTTGGCGCCGCCGACCCCGCCGGACAGGGCAATGATCACTGGAACAGATCCTCCTCGGGCGGGCGGACGACTTCCGAAATCGGTGCGTCTGGCGCGGTCCAGGTCAGGCCGCGCACCACGATCACCGGTTGGCCTTCCGCCGCCTGGCCTTGCAGCAGGGACGCCGCCGCCGCAACCTCATCGGCAAAACCGATGATGCTGACTTCAAGCGTGCGGCCGAACAGATCCGGCTGGCCACGCAGGTCGATCACCGAGGGCAGGCCGGCGGCGCCGATCGCCACCCCGGCCGTGCCGCGCCGCCACGGGCGCCCGAAGCTGTCGCTGATCACCACCGCGATCCGCGCCGCGTAATGATCGGCCAGACGGGCGCGCAGCGCCTCCGCCGATCCGTCGGGATCCAACGGCAGCAACAGCGCGCGCTGCACCCCGTCGGTCGGCGCCACGTTGGACTGGTCCACGCCGGCGTTCGCCATCACGAACCCCAGCCGGTGCTGCATGATCATCAGGTTCGGCCGGCTGCGCACCACGCGCACCGAATCCGACAGAATGACCTCCACCACGCGCGGGTCCTTGCCGACCTCCGCCGCCAGTCGCTCCGCCTCCGCCGATGGCACGACAGTGGCCAGATCGACCGTCCGGCCCTCGGCCTTGGACACGATCTTCTGGGCGAGCACGACCACGTCGCGATCCCGCAGTTCCTGTCCCATGCGGCCGAGGCCGGTCTGGATCAGGCCGGCGAGGTCATCCCCGGCCCGAACCATCGGCAGGTTCGGGATCGCGAAAATCTCCAGGCGGGACGTCATGTCACCCGAAGCGCTGGCGCAGCTTGGGCAGCACCTGCTCCCCATACAGTTTCAGGAATCGCGCCTGATCCAGCCCCGGCGCGTGGAACACCAGATGGCGGAAACCCATGTCGACATAGGGCTTGATCCGCTCGACATGCTCATCCGGGTCGTTGGACACGATCCAACGGCTGGCGGCGCGTTCCACCGGCAGGGCGTCGGCGAGCCGTTCCATCTCCGCCGGGTCCTCGACCGACATCTTCTCTTCCGCGCTGAGCGCCAGGGCGGCCCAGAGGCGGGTGTCCTGCAACGCGCGGTCCTTGTCGGTGTCGAAGGAGAC
>CAMBXJ010000038.1 GCA_945871455.1 Asaia bogorensis | reverse complement strand
CCGTCACGGAAGATCGGCAAGGAGAAATCGACCCGCCCTTCCCTTTCCCAGGTCACCGTCGCGGTTTCGCACACCATATCCGCCTGCCCGGATTCGATGACGTTCATCCGGGTCTGCGACGTGACCATGACATGTTCGGTGCGCACGGGACGGTCGAACCGCGCGGCCAGGGCAACCCGAACGGCTTCGATCAGATCGACAGACAGGCCGACGAGGTTGCCCTGCCTGTCACGAAACGCGAACGGCGGTGCATCCGGCCTGGTCCCCGCGTTCAGCACGCCGGTGCGGGCGATCCGGTCCAGGGTGGTCTCCGCCAGCGCTATTCCGCCCGGACGGGCGAGTAGAACCGTCGCAACGAGGGTCGCGAGACAGAGGCGTGCGGCGAGGGTCGCGAGACATAAGCGGCGCGCGATAATCACCGCACCATCCGGTGTGGAGCACGGGTCTATCTGCGTCATCGCGGGCGCGACCCTGCGGTCCACGATATGGCGTGTCGATCGGAGCAGAACCATGGTTGGCCCGCCCACGCAGGCCATGGCG
Source organism: Asaia bogorensis (assembly GCA_945871455.1). GTDB lineage: Bacteria > Pseudomonadota > Alphaproteobacteria > Acetobacterales > Acetobacteraceae > Rhodopila. The sequence continues at coordinate 15,663 of CAMBXJ010000038.1, read as the reverse complement.
GTGTGGGCTGGCCTCGCGCAAACCGGAGCGATTGTTGTTACGCGTCGCCGTAGCGAATTCAGGAGGCGAAACATTGGACCGGCATACCCCATGCGGCGCGGCCGGCCCCCGAATGAAGGTCCGGGTGTGGGCATCGTCGGCCGCTTCCCTATGCTCCGCGCCCCTGTTTTCGGCAACCGCTCGACCGCGGCGACAGGGGCCGAGCATGGGGGTCGAGAAGAAAGCGCGCTCTCCCCGACCAATCCGTATCACTCGCCCCCGTATCAACGGCCTCCGGGTCAATCGCCCCCAATATCAATCACCAGGACGAAACACCGCCTTGCCGGCAATCCGCCGGGACCGCAACGCTTCGGCGATTTCCGCGAAATCGCGCCAGCTTCGGTCGGCGCCGATCACCGGGCGCAGGCTTCCCTCGGCAATCAACGACACAAGCAGCGCCAGATCCGGGCCGAAACGCTCCTCGGCCTCCGACGTGAAGTAAAAGAAGCTTTGGAGGCGGGCATTTTGCGCGCCGCGGAAATCCGCGAAGGAAATCGTCGACGGTTCGGTGGATGAGTTTCCATAGACGACCACGGTGCCATGCGGCTCGATCAGCTTCAACGCTTGCGACAGGGAAGCCCCACCGCCCGACTCCAGGATCAGCCAATAGCGGCCGGAGGCGGCTTCGATCCCCTCCACCACCTCGGCGGCGCCGCGTTCGCGCAGCCCGGCGATCCGATCCGCCCGCCCGACCACGGCGGTGACCTGTGCGCCGGACCGGGCCGCGATCTGCACCGCCAGGGTGCCCACGCCCCCGGCGGCACCGGTCACCAGCACTCGCCGTCCGACCAATGCGCCGCCCAATCGCAGCGTGCGCAAGGCAGTCAGCCCAGCAACGGGCAATGTCGCGGCCTGAGCAAACGAGACAGCGTCGGGCAACACCGCCACCCGATGCGTTCCGACCGCGGCCCGTTCCGCCCACCCGAACTCATCCATCAGCGCCACGACCCGCGCGCCGACCGGTGGCCCACTGCCATCGGCCGCCGCTTGCAGCACCTCCCCACTGACATCCTGGCCCGGTATCCACCCCTCCCCGTTCCGGGTGATGGATGCCAGTTCGCCGCGATTGAGAGAGAAGGCGCGCACCGCGATCAGGGCCTGGTTGGCCGCGGGCACGGGGTCCGCGACCTCCCGGATCGCCATCGGCGCGGGACCGTCGGGCGTGGTAACCAGGGCCAGCATGGTCGCTTCCTCCGGTGATCAGGCGGTCGGAAAAGGCAACGGGTCTCCGGCGAAGAAGCGGCGCGGATTGTCGTCCAGCATGGAGAATATCTCCGCATCCGACAGGCCGCGCTGGCGCAGCATCGGCACGAAATCGGTGAACAGATAGGTGTAGGGCGGCGGCCAGTTGCCCTGGGACTTCAGCGCATCGATATGGGCCTGTTCTTCCGGCGAGACTTGGCGCGCCATCTTGCCCAGCCAGCCGCAATGACGGTCCTGCGACATCATGATCTGCGCCTTGTGGCCGGACCGCACCAGCTTGACCAGGTTGTCGGCACGCACGGCATCGGGTTGCAGCCGTTGAATGCCAATTCGGTCGAACCCGATATAGCTGCCCCCATCGACAACCCGCCGGTGATAGGCTGGATCGGGATTGCCGCAGCAATGGCCGATCAGACATTTATGCGCCGGAACGCCACCCCTGCCGAACGCAACCTGCTGTTCCGGACCGTTCACGCCATCCTGCGTATGCGTAATGATCGGCACGCCGGTCGCCTTCTGCGCGATACAGGCGGCTTCCAGGAATTTCATTTCCAGCGCGGTAATCTCGGGCGCGCCGGTCGCCACCTTGATCGCCCCCGCCTTCACGCCCGTATCGCCGATTCCGTGCGTGATTTCACGGATATAGAGTTCGGCGATTTCCTCGGTGGTGCGAGCACGCCAGTAGAAGGGCAGGCCCAGCATCTCAAAATAGAACCCGGTCGTGCAGACCACGTTCATTTCGGATTTTTCGGCAATTTCCTTCATCATGGCGGCGTCGCGTCCCAGCTCGATCGGGCAGGGATCGACGAAGCTGCGCACACCGTGTTCCTCCCGCAACTGGCGCAGGCGCTTGACCGCCTCGGCCACGAAGCCGGCCCGGTCGAAGATGGCGGTGGGATCGAACTCGGCACCCGAAAACGCAATGAACAGGTGTTCGTGCATCAGGGTGCGGCCGAGCGCGCTGAGTGGGATGGAGCCGGTGACGGTTTGAACTTGCATGGAAGCTTCCTGGACGTTGGGATGGCGTCTGCGCCCGGTTACGACGGGAGGGATGTGTGGATGGATTTCGCTGTCAAACGGTGCCCGTGATCTCCTGCCACAAACGCCTTGTCTCGCCGCGTGGATCGTTTTCTATCCGACACGTCGCGTTCAGCGACATTGTGGCTCGCCGGTCCGTATCATAGGCGGGCCAATCCGGGATCGAGGCATGCGCCGGCACACCGGAACGGGCAAACGCGGCCCAGACCCCGGACATCGTCGCCGCGAGCCCCAGCGCGTCCGCGCTCTGATCGGTCAGGTGCGTCAGGTCCAGCGTGTCGAACGCGAACGGCACGTCCATCGCGTGCGGCGCCTTCAGCCGCCCGCCATGCACCGGCGTTTCCCAATCGAACGAATACATCCACACCGCCGCTCGGTTCTTGGCCACCCGCCGTTGCGCCAACACCAGCGAGCGGATGCGAAAATTACTGTCGGTCGTCGTCGCGATCAGCCGTTCGGCGGGGCTGGTCCCCGGGTATAAACGCCCATAGGTTTCCAGCACGCGGTCGGTATGCTCGCCGGCCAGAGCGGCGACCCCGGTGCGCAGTTCGTCCTCGGTCAGGGTGCGGTGCCATACCTTGTCGTCGGTGGCCATGAAGATCGTGGTCTCGTCCTTCATGTCGCCGATGATCAGCGGGATATCGGCGGAAATGTCCGGTGCGTCTGGATCAAACGGATGGCGCGGGACGACATCGCCATCCACCACCGGCCCAAACGGGTAGCGATCCATCAGCGGCGTCGGCGACGGGCCCAGCGCCTTCTGCGCCGGATTGACCGCCCCCAGCAGCGCCGCGATCGGCAAGGCCTGCAATCGCCCGATGTCCCCAGATGTCAGCCCGAGTTGCTTCAACACCGCATCCGTCAGCTTCGCCGCGCGTTCCCGGGTGCGCAGGCGAATACAGGCCCCGCTCTGGATGATCGCGCGATGAAACAACCCTCTCGCCGCCGGCATCGCCAGCAGGACACTGACCTTTCCGCCGCCACCGGATTCACCGAAGATCGTGACATTGTCGGGATCGCCGCCAAACGCGGCGGCATTGTCGCGAACCCATTCAAGGGCTGCGACCATGTCCAAGGTGCCGGCATTGCCGGATCGCGCGAAATCCGAAGGGGCGATCGACGACAGATCCAGGTGGCCGAAAATGTTCAGGCGCTGGTTGACATTGATCACCACGACATCACCGCGGCGCGCCAACCGACTGCCCTGCAACCGAGCCTGGTTGGCGTTGCCATAGGCGAACGCGCCACCGTGGAACCACACCATGACCGGCCGCTTCGCCCCATCCGCGGCCGGGGTCCAGACATTGACGGTCAGGCAGTCCTCGGTTTCGGGCGACGGATCGGGCACGCCGGACAGGGTTTCCAGTTCCGGTCTTGTCGCGGCGCGCAAGCCGGCCTGCGGGGCCTTGCCGGCATAGTCCAGAGCGTCCCGCACCCCGCCCCATTGGGTCGGCGGCAGCGGCGGCATGAAGCGATTGACGCCCGAGGTCGGCGCGCCATACGGCACCGACTTGAAAGCGAGCACACCGTCGATGACCGCGCCGCGCACCCGTCCAGCGGTTGTTTCCACCACGGGCGCGTGGACCACCGCGCTGCTTCCCACCAACCCCTCTGGCGCGAGATCGTTTGGCATAGTTTCCTCCTGGTTGCCGGAAAGCATGCTGCCGTGGCGGCGGCCTGTCGATACCCCGGAGGAGGATCCTGACCATGCAAGACGCCACCAACGGCGCCGACGCCGCGGATGCGCCCATGCTGCGCAACGCCAACCACCGCTTCACCCTGAAAGCCCGCCCGACCGGCATTCCCGGCCCGGAGCATTTCGATGAAGACGTGGTGCCGATCCGCGTCCCGGACGCCGGCGAGCTGCTGGTCGAGACCCTGTATCTGTCCATCGATCCCGCCATGCGATCCTGGATCGGCGACGCCCCCGGCTACACCAGGCGGATCGAGATCGGCGACCCGATGCGCGCGGGCGGCATCGCGCGGGTGGTGGAAAGCCGAGCGGAAGGGTTCGCGGTGGGCGATATCGTGCAGGGGCGGACGGGGTGGCAGTCGCATCCGACTCTGAAAGGGCGGGAAACGCAGCATCTCGACCTCTCCCTTGGGTCCATCGACGACTGGTTGGGCCCCCTGGGCACCAGCGCCCTGACCGCCTATTTCGGCATCCGCGATGTCGGCGCGCTGAAGCCGGGCGAGACCCTGCTGGTGTCCACCGCGGCCGGCGGGGTCGGACAGATCGCGGCGCAGATGGGCAAGATAGAAGCGTGCCGGGTGGTGGGAATCGCCGGCGGACCGGAAAAATGCCGGTTCCTGACCGAGACCTTGGGGCTGGATGCCGCCATCGACTACAAGTCGGTGCCCGATCTGACGGATGCGATCAGGCAGGCCTGCCCGGAGGGGATCGACGTCTATTTCGACAATGTGGGCGGAGCGATGCTGGATGCCGCTCTGGCGAACATGCGACTGGGGGGCAGGATCGTGTGCTGCGGCCGCATCTCCCAGGCCGCCGCGACCGAGCCTTATGGCGTGCGCAACCTGGGCATGATGGGCGGGCGGCGGATGCGGATGCAGAGCTACATCGTGTTCGACTACCACGACCGGTACCCGGAGGCGCGGACCTGGCTGGCTGCTCAATTGAAAGCGGGGCGGTTACAACAGAAGCTGCATATCGAGGACGGTCTGGACCGTGCTCCGGCGGCGCTGGGCATGCTGTTTCGGGGTGGCAATACCGGAAAACTGGTCGTCCGGGTGGCCCGGTAAAGCCCCGGTCCGCCTAGCGCATGGCGGGAGCCTGGGAGTGGAATGAGGCGCCGGCCGGGTCGGCCGGAACAAGCCGTGCGATGTGCCGGTAACCGCCCCATGCGCGGACCAATAGGATGCGGCGGGAACGACCGAGACCCAACCTTCGGCCGTCCTCCCAACCGCGATTGGGTCTTATACCAATTGGCCGAAAGATTGACTCTCCGGTCCGCGCCACCCCGTCATGCCGGCGCAGGCCGGCATCCACGACTTACCCAAACAGCAACCACAAAAGTCATGGATGGCGGCCCGGAGCCTGCCCTCGGGCTTGACCCGTGGGGCCGCCATGACGGAGTTGCTGTTCGGTGGGTTATTGTTTCGGCCGATTGGTATTATATCTCCCCGCCCGACCTCCCGGAATCACCGGTTAGTTTCTTGCTCGGCCTGCCGACGCGACGCCGGCCGGCCTTGGCTGTCGAAAGGCGCGTCGTTGCTTTCTTGCCCGCTGACTTGCGAGGGGCGGTCTTGGCAGCCGTCGAGCGGGCGGCGGTCTTCCGGGAAGTTGCCTTGCCACCTGACGTCTTCTTGGCGACCTTCTTCCGCGGTACCGGCTTCGTGGCGGATTTCGACTCACCGGACGTTGGTTTTTTGGACGTTGGCCTGGCAGACGCGGACTTGCCAGCTGCTGATTTGCCAGATGCTGATTTTCCAGACGCGGACTTGCCCGACGCTGATCTTCCAGACGCGGACTTGCCCGACGCTGACCTACCGGACGCTGATTTCCGCTTTGCCGGCGTTCCTCGTGCCTCGTGCTTCGCCGCTGCCTCGGCGGGCGCTTTCGCCGCGGCCGCTTTATCGCCTGCTTGCTTCTCCCCAACGGTCTTGGTGGCAGCGGCCTTTCTCGGCGATGATTTGGCGGTCGCGGCTCCCGCCGCGGCCTGTTTCGTCGCGCTCTTCTTGCCGGATGTCTTTCGGGCAGGCGCTTTCGCCGCCGCTTTTGCGCCGGATTTCTTGCCCGCGGTCTTCTTGCCAGCCGCCTTCTTGCCAGTCGCCTTCGCGCCAGCCGCCTTCTTGCCAGTCGCCTTCGAGCCAGTCGCCTTCGCGCCGGTCTTCTTGCGCGCCGCGGACTTGGCGGCGGTCTTGCGGGTGCTGGCCCGCATCGCCAGGGGCTGCGCGCCCTCGGCCTCAACTGTCGTATCTTCTGTGATCACCAGTGACGACTCCTGTTCGGGGCGGTTCTGCCTGTGATGGTGCCAACCACGCGCCCAATCGTGGTCGTTCCGGGGCAGTCGCCATTAACACCAACCGGCCGAAACAATGACCGCATGTCGGCACGCCGATGCCGGCGGCCAACCGACAGACCGGTTCCAAATAATCCCGCATCGTCCCAATGCGATACTTTTGTACATAAACGACCATGACCCGCATTGGATGGATCGGAGCGACTGATGGCCGACGGGACGACGTCTCGGTCCATGGACCGTCCTTCTGTTCTGTGCGTTCGCTGCCCGTCCCCATCATAACGGCGGAGTCGATTCGCATTCGCGGTCTCTACTCCGGCTATTCCCCGGCCGACCTCCTTCTGTCAACGAAAACTCCGCGCGATTTACTGATCTTCAAAAAAAAATCAGGAACCAGGCGGCGCCCGCCCAAAACAAAACCGCCGCGACATCGCTGTCGCGGCGGTTGCATTACGAAAAACCCCGATGTTTCAGGCGCGCTTTTCGATCGAGACGAACTCCCGATCCTCCGGCCCGATGTAATTCGCGGTCGGGCGGATCAGTTTGTTGTCGATACGCTGTTCCATCACATGCGCCGCCCAGCCGGATGTGCGCGCGATCACGAACAGCGGCGTAAACATCGCCGTCGGAACTCCCAGCATGTGGTAGCTGATGGCGCTGAACCAATCGAGATTGGCGAACATCTTCTTGGCGTCGGACATCGTCGCCTCGATCCGGTCGGCGATGTCGTAAAGGCGCATCGACCCGGCCGATTGCGACAGCCGGCGCGCGACCTCCTTGATCACCGCGTTGCGCGGATCGGAGATCGTATAGACGGCATGGCCGAAGCCGATCACGACTTCGCGGTTGGCGATGCGACGGCGGATATCGGCTTCCGCCTCATCGGGGTTGGCGTAGCGGTTCTGAATCTCGAACGATACTTCATTGGCGCCGCCGTGCTTCGGACCGCGCAACGCGCCGATGCCCGCCGTGATGGCCGAATACATATCCGCCCCCGTGCCGGCAACGACCCGGCAGGTGAAGGTGGAAGCGTTGAACTCATGCTCCGCATACAGGATTAGCGAGGTATGCATCGCGCGAACGAACATGTCGCTGGGCTTCTTGCCGAGCAGAAGATGCAGGAAATGGCCACCGATGCTGTCATCGTCGGTTTCGACGTCGATGCGCTTGCCATTATGGGCGTAATGGAACCAATACAGCAGCATGGAGCCGAGATTGGCCATCAGGCGATCGGCGATGTCGCGTGCGCCCGGCGGGTTCTGATCGTCCTTTTCCGGCAACACGCAGCCCAGCGCCGACACGCCCGTGCGCATCACATCCATCGGATGTGCCGCCGCGGGCAGAGATTCCAGCGTCGCCTTCACCGAAGCCGGCAGTCCACGCAACGCAATCAGCTTGGCCTTGTAGGACGCCAGCTCGGCCTTGGTCGGCAGGCTGCCATGCACCAACAGATAGGCGATTTCCTCGAATTCGCAGGTGTCCGCGACATCGAGGATGTTGTAGCCGCGATAATGCAGGTCGTTGCCGGAACGCCCAACGGTGCACAGGGCGGTGTTGCCGGCGGTGATGCCCGACAGGCCGACGCCCTTCTTGGCGCGATTGGGAAGTGCCGCGGTCTCGCTCATGGTCTCGTTCCTCCTTACAGAATGCCAGACTCTATACTAAATGGCCGAAAGAATGACCGTCCGATCGGCGCCTCCCCGTCATGGTGGGCGCAGGCCCACCATCCACGCCTTCGTCAGCGACGACAGAAGAAAGTCGTGGATGCCGGCCTGCGCCGCCATGACCGGTTTGGAGATGCCCCTGGGTCATTGTTTCCGCCAGTTCGTACTACAGAATGCCGGGCTTGCCGACGGCAAGCGTGCCCGCCGGCAGTGCCACGTTCAACCGGTGCAGATCGCCCGCCGGCAGTTTCGCCAGATCCTGCACGGCTTCCAGGAAGCGATTTGATTCGCGCGTGGTGATCAGCCCATCCGTCAGGGTCTGGAACTTGTGGATATAGTCGTCGCGCCCGAACGGCTTCGCACCCAGCGGATGCGCGTTGGCAACCGCCATCTCGTCCTCGATCTTGGAACCATCACGCATGAAGATTTCGACACGGCCGCCAAACGACAGCTCATTGGGATCGGTCGCGCGATACCGCCGGGTCCATTCCGGGTCTTCCCGCGTTTCGATCTTCTGCCACACCCTGACGGTATCGGCCTGGCCGGCGCGCTTCGGCGTGTAGCTGTCGACATGGTGCCAGGTGCCGTCCTGCAACGCCACGGCGAAGATGTACATGATCGAGTGGTCCAAGGTCTCGCGGCTGGCCTTCGGGTCCATCTTCTGCGGATCGTTGGCGCCGGTGCCGATCACGTAATGCGTGTGATGGCTGGTGTGGATGACGATCTTCTCGATCTGGTCGAAATCCTGGATCGATTCGCGCATCCGGAACGCCAGATCGATCAGCGCCTGCGACTGATACTCGGCGCTGTGTTCTTTCGTGTAGCTGTCCATGATGCCACGCTTCGGCTCTCCGGCATCCGGCAGCGGCACATGGTAAACGGCCTGGGCGCCGCCCAGCATGTAGGCGATTACGCTGTCCTCGCCTTCGTAGATCGGGCTGGGGGCGCCTTCGCCACGCATCACCCGGTCCACCGCTTCCACGGCCAGCTTGCCGGCATGGGCCGGGGCATAAGCCTTCCAGGAGCTGATTTCTCCCTTGCGCGATTGCCGCGTGGAGAAGCTGACATGCAGGGCCTGTTGCACCGCCTGGTAGATCACGTCCTGCTTCAACCCGAGCAACGTGCCGATGCCGGCGGCCTGGGCGGGGCAAAGATGCGCGATGTGGTCTTTCTTGAATTCGTGCAGGCAGATCGCGCGGACCAGGTTGATCTGGATTTCGTAACCGGTGGCCAGCCCGCGGATCAACTCGCGCCCCGATTTCTCCATCGTCTGCGCAACGGCGAGGATCGGGGGGATATTGTCGCCCGGATGCGAATAATCCGCCGCCAGGAACGTGTCGTGCATATCCAGTTCGCGCACCGCGGTGCCGTTCGCCCAGGCTGCCCATTCCGGAGTCACGCGCTTGCCGGCGGCGACACCGAACACCGTCGCACCGCCCTTGTGCGGACGCGCCAGGGCCATGTCGCGCGCCGAGGTCACGGGACGGCGATTGATCGCGGCAATCGCCACCGACGCGTTGTCGATGATGCGGTTGATGATCATGGCCGCGACGTCCTTTTGGACCGCGACGCGATCGGTCGCGACTCCGGCCATCTTCCAGGCCAGTTGATCCTCTCGCTTCAGAGGCGTCTTCGACGGGTAAACCTTGACTTCATGGGATATCATTCAATGCCTCCGTTATGCGCGCGACAGAAGGGTTGGCTGATCTTCCGGCGCGGTCTAGCCTGAGCCTCAGGCCTATGGTCTGCTTCGTAAGGTCGTGCCGTGCGAACGGCAAGCGCATGCGTGCCAGCTTAACCCGGGAAAACAGGTCAAACCGTGTCAACTCCGTTCGATCGCGTCATCATCGGGACACTTGTCACCGCCGATCATATCCTGCCGAACGGCTATGTGGCGATCCGCGGGGAAACGATCGCCGCGATCGGCCAGGGTGTGCCGCCCCCGGCCCAGGAAACGATCGACCACGGGGATCGGCTGATCCTGCCCGGCCTGGTCGACGGACACATGCACACGTCGTCATCGACCGGCTGGCCAGGAATAGAAAGCGCGACCCGTTCCGCCGCGGCCGGCGGCGTCACGACCTGCTGCGACATGCCCTATGACGTGCCGAAACCGGTCACGGATGTCGGGTTGCTGCACGACAAGATCGGCTGGGTGGAACGGACGGCGCTGGTCGACATGGCGCTGTATGGCACCATCACGAAGACCGGCGGCCTGGACGCGATCCCCGAACTGGCGGCCGCGGGGATCTCGGCCTTCAAGCTTTCGACCTATGAATACGACGCCGTTCGTTTCCCGCGCATCGACCATCCGACGATGCTGGCGGCGTTCCGGGAAATCGCCAAGACCGGCCTGCCGGTGGCGATCCATAACGAAGACCAGGAACTGGTGGAGAAACTGACCGCCGAAGCCCGTGCCGCTGCCCGCACCGACCCGATCATGCATGCCCGGACCCGTCCCGCCCTGGCCGAATCCATGGCCGACCTCGAAATCTTCGAGATGGCGCTGGAAACCGGCGCGCATGTGCATATCGCGCATTCCTCGATCGCGCGCGGCTTCGAACTGGCCGAAGCGTTCCGGTCGATGGGCGCCACGACGACCGGCGAGGCCTGCATCCAATATCTGTGCATGACCGAGGACGATCTGGTCCGCCTGCGGGGCTTCGGCAAGTGCAACCCGCCCTTCCGCACCGCCGCCGAGGTGGAGCGGATGTGGCAATGCCTGGTGGCCGGCAAGATCGCCTACATCTCCACGGACCACGCCCCGTGGCCGATCGAACGCAAGCAGTTCGACGATATCTTTGCCTGTGGGGCCGGGCTGACCGGGTTGCAGAGTTTCGCGCCGCTGATGTTCACCTTGCTGGACGAACGCGGCCTGTCGCCCACCCTGATGGCGACCTATTGCGCCGAACGGTCCGCTCAGTTGCACGGCATCTGGCCCAGGAAGGGTGCGATTCGGGTCGGGTCAGATGCGGACCTTCTGGTGCTGGAACGCGGCGACTTCGTGTTCGACCAGGCAACGATCGTGGATCGGCCGGAAATGCGCTGGTCCGCCTATCACGGGCGCCCGATGCGCGCGCGGGTGGCCTCGACCTATCTGCGGGGGCGGCTGATCTGGGACGGCACGACCGTGCTGGCCCAGCCCGGCGATGGCGCCTTTGTGCGACGGGGTTAAAGCCCGGTCCGGTCCACGGGAACAAAAGATGCTTGCACGGTCTATGCCCTTCAAACCTATGCGGGTTTCGGACGCGGCGGGCTCCATGCCGGCGAGCTTTAAGCTTTGGGCTTGATTTGCTTAACAATTCACTGAAATCCAGGCCGGGTCGTGGACCGCCGGCGCGGGTTAATCCGGCCCCTAACCCGCCCATATCCACCCTATTCCAGTGTTGCGCGGCCCCGGAAATATTGGAACCAAACGGGTCCGCCTTAAGACTCGGTTAACTTTCGCCTGCCATGGTTCCGCTCGGTCGGCACCGATGCCGGTCTGAAACGGGAGACTTCGTGATGAGCGGGATCGGCGGTGTTGCGGGTAGCGCATTTGCGGCGGCAGCCCAGATCGAGAAATCAGCCCCGAGGCGGGTGGAACCCGATCACGGCCGGGATCGGTCCTCTGAAACGACGGCGGAGGTCCAGAAGTCCGACAAGCAGGAACAAAAGCGCAGACTGGACATCACCGTCTGAGTTCACCCCCGCAACCGGACGCCGATCGCTACCCGATGGTCGAAGCCGCGACGTTCGGCGCCGACAGAGCCAGCCCAACGGCAAGCGATGCGGCGGCCTGACAGGGTTCGATCACCGGCAATCCAACAGCCGCCTCGATAGAATCCCGGTGATGCGCCATGCCTGTGCATCCCAGTATGATCGTCTCGGCCCCCGCCGACGCCAGTTCATGAGCAGCCTCGATCAACCGCTTGCGGGCGGAAGCGGGCTCCAGCAGGGTTTCCATTGTGACGTTCAGTGCCACTTCCGCGGCCAGCCGGTCGTCCAGACCCATGGCGCGCAGTGCCAGACGATGCCGGCCCTTGGATGCCTCCACGATCGCGATCACGCCAAACCGTTCCGCGCGCGCCACCGCGGTTGCCACGGCGGAGCGGAAAACCCCCAGGACGGGACGCGCCGTCGTGGCGCGGGCGGCTTCGATCCCCGGATCGGACGCGCAGGCAATCACGTAGATATCGGCTTGTGTGCGTTCGATCAGCCGGCACATGGGATCCACCACCCCGTGCCAGTCACGCCAGCCATAGATCGCCGGCGGCCCCTCCACCAAGGTCACGACATCCAGGCTCGGTCCGCCAGGGAAGCGAAACGGCGCGACCGCGTCGGAGATGCCTTGGGTGCAATCCGTCGAGCAGTTCGGGTTGATGATCAGAATACGTGCCATGCGTACAGTGTCCCGCGACCGGCACGGGCTCGCAAGACCGCGTTTCCCCTGCACAAAGCCGCAAGGACATGCACACGCCCTGGTCCCACCCCCCGCTGGCTTCGGTCCCCGCGGGACAAGTTATGTGGTGTTGCGGTGCAGCATGGCCTATCCTGCATCATCGAAAGACGACCTGGCCCGCAAGGATCCACCATGGCCCCCACCCAATGGCAGCCCGACCGCGCGATCGACCCGCCGGCCGAACCGCCGCCATCCCTTTCAACCGCCATCGGCCGCGGCCTGCTCGGTCGTTGCCCATCATGCGGCAAAAGCCACATGTTCAACGGTTTCCTGCGCGTGGTCGCCACCTGCCAGAACTGTGCCGCTCCGCTCGGCCTGGCCCGCGCCGACGACTTTCCGCCCTATCTCACGATCCTGGTCGTCGGACATATCGTCATCCCGCTGATGATGTTCGTCGACAAGGCGCACCAACCCTCGACCTTCATCATGTCGGCGATCTTCCTGCCGCTGACGCTGTTCCTGAGTCTGGCCCTGTTGCGCCCCATCAAGGGCGGCACGGTCGGCCTGATGGTGACCCTGAACATGCTGAAAAGCGACCCCACCGGGGCATGATGCAAACGCGCTCCCTGCTGCCCAAGGCGGCCCCCATCCAGGTGGCACCGAACGTGGAACCCCCGTCAGCCACCCCGTCCCTCGCGCGTCTGGCGCGCGTGGTCCTGGCCAATGAGGCCGCGGCCGCCCTGTCCCCCCTCATCGAAGCGGACCGGGAGCAGGCGGTGACCGACCTTGCCGCGGCCAACCACTTCATGCCGCTGACGGCGATTTCGGTGCCCGGACCCTATGTGCTGCATCTGTCGATCCGCGATGGGCGCCTGGTCTTCGACATCCACGACCGCCACGACACCCCAATCATCGCCATCGGCCTCGTGCTCGGCCCGTTCCGCAGGCTGGTGAAAGACTACCAACTGCTGGTGGACAGCCACATCAAGGCCGTCGAAGAAGGGCGGGAAGCGCGCATCCAGGCCATCGACATGGGCCGCCGGGGCTTGCACAACGAGGGCGCGGAACTGATGAAACAGCGCCTCGCGGGCAAGATCGAGATCGATTTCGATACCGCGCGCCGGCTGTTCACCCTGGTCTGCGTGCTGCATCAGAAGGTCTCGGCGCGATGAAAGTTGACGGAACCGCCTATCGTGGCGTCTGGATCGACCCCCAGGACGGTATCTCGGTCCACATCATCGATCAGACCCGGCTGCCCTGGGCGCTGGAAATCCTGCGCCTGACACAGCGCGACCAGGTGGCCCATGCCATCCGCTCCATGCAGGTGCGTGGGGCGCCCTTGATCGGCGCGGTCGCCGCCTATGGCCTGTGCCTGGCCTTGCGGGCCGATGCCTCGACCGAGGCAATGGAACGCGACGCCGCGCTGCTGGCCGAAACCCGCCCGACCGCGATCAATCTGCGCTGGGCGATCGACCGGATGCTGACCCGGCTGCGCAACACTCCGGCCGACCAACGCGTGACCGTCGGCTACCAGGAGGCCGCCGCGATCGCCGATGAGGACGCGGCCCAGAATGAGGCCATCGGCCGGCACGGCCTGCCGCTGATCGAACAGGCCGTGAAACCCGGCCAGCGGGTCAACCTGCTGACCCATTGCAATGCCGGCTGGTTGGCAACCGTCGACTGGGGCACCGCGCTGGCGCCGATCTACATGGCGCATGACGCCGGGATAAACCTGCATGTCTGGGTCGATGAGACCCGTCCGCGCAACCAGGGCGCATCCCTGACCGCGTGGGAGCTTGGCAAGCATGGCGTCCCCCACACCGTGATCGCCGACAACGCCGGCGGGCACCTGATGCAGCATGGCCAGGTGGATCTGGCCATCGTCGGCACCGACCGCGTGACCCGGACCGGCGATGTCGCCAACAAGATCGGCACCTATCTGAAGGCACTCGCCGCGCGGGACAACAACGTTCCGTTCTGGGTCGCCCTGCCGTCGTCCACCATCGATTGGACCGTAGCGGACGGGCTGCGGGAAATCCCGATCGAGGAACGCTCGCAAGCCGAGGTCACCGACATGACCGGGCTGCTGCCGGACGGCCGCATCGCCACGATGCGGATCGCCGCAACCGGCAGTCCCGCCGCAAACCCCGCCTTCGACGTCACGCCCGCTCGGCTGGTCACCGGCCTGATCACCGAGCGAGGGCGCTGCGATGCCAGCGCCGCCGGTCTGCTTGCATTGTTTCCCGAACGCGCCTGAGCCAGGGTTGCCGCCCTGCCCTGCTTTGGTCTGTTTGCAACCACGTCCGCCGGCAGCCTCGCCAGGTTGACCGCGCCCTACCAGGAGGCCTTCCCCATGACGCTTCGACGTTGCCTGCTCGCCGCCGCGTTCGGCCTGCTGGCCATCCCCGCCTTCGCCCAGCCGCAGGCCCCATTCAGGACCGGCGTCGATGGGACGTTCGCGCCCCACGCCATGCCTAAACTCGGCGGCGGGATCGAGGGGTTCCAGATCGACCTGTTCAACGACGTCGCGCGCCGGCTGAATCGTGGCATCGTCATCGAATCCGCCAGCTTCTCCGGCCTGATCCCCGCCTTGCAGTCCGGACGCTACGACTTCCTGACGGCGCCCACCACGGTCACGGCGGAACGGGCGGAGGCGCTTTTGTTCACCCAGGGCTATATCTGGACCGCCTATCAGTTCGGCATCAAGAAAGGCGCCGCCCCGATCAAGGACTGGGCCGACCTGAAAGGCAAGGTCGTCGCGGTCAACAAGGGCACGCCGTACGAAAACCTCGCCAAGAAGATGGGGGAACAGCACGGGTTCACGGTGCAGACCTTCGACACCAACCCGGACGCCGTGCAGGCCGTGGTATCCGGCCACGCCTATGCCAACCTCGCCGGCAATACCGTCGTCCGCTATGCAGCGCGCCGCAATCCGATGTTCGTCGCCGATTGGACGCTCTCGGAAACCCGGGCGCATTGGGCAACGCCGTTCCGCAAAGATTCCGCCGTTCTGCGCGGGCAGATCGAGGACGTGCTGAAATGCATGAAGAAGGACGGCACCATCGCCGCCCTGTCCGAGAAATGGTTCGGGGCTAAACCCGCCGCCGACGATCTGGAAAATGTCGCAGCCCCGGGTCATGGCATTCCCGGCCTGCCGGGGTATGAGCCGAACGCCCCGGACCCGGACTGTGCCATCTACAAGTAGCGCACCGCCGGGGGAGGCGGCGATCCGGCTCGCCCGCCCGGGTGAAGCCCCGGCCGTGCGGGCCCTGGTCGAAGCCGCCTACCACCCCTACATCGCCCGCATCGGCAAACCGCCCGGCCCGATGCTGGATGACTACGCACGCAGGATCGCGGG
>CAMBXJ010000037.1 GCA_945871455.1 Asaia bogorensis | reverse complement strand
GTGATCAGCAGGGTCACCGGGATGCCATCCGGCACCATCCGCGCGGCCAGGATCGCCGCGGCGACCGGGCCTTTCATGTCGGTGGTGCCCAGGCCGTGCATGATCCCGTCGTCATCGATGCGCGCCGACCACGGGTCTTCCTTCCAGCCGGTGTCCGGCACGGTGTCCATGTGGCCCGAGAACGCGATGCCGCCCGGCCCGCCGCGATTGGCCACCAGCACCCGCTTCGCGACCCCGGCCGGATCCGTGTAATCCAGGCGTTCGATCTCAAACCCGCTCAACTCGGCCTCGATCCGATCCGCGACCGCCAGATTGGACAGGAAGCTGCGGCTGTCGAGGCGCACCAGGTCGGCGGTCAGGTCGGTTACCTGGGTGATCAGGGTGGTCATGGGATCGTGCGCTCCTGCTGGGATCTGCATTGTGCGGTGGGGGAGGGGCCGATCTCAAGCCTGGGTTCGTCGGCGCCCAGGAATTATCGCGCCCGTTGGCGGATGGGCGGTCGGACTCGTCATGTTGGGCGCGGGCACGCCATGACGCGGATGGGTTCGTGCTCGATGCCGGGAGAACAAGTTCATTCCTGGGCGTCACGATGGCCCACGGTGCGCTGCGGGGGCGCCATGGCAATGTGGGTAGAGCCGAACCTGTCTTTCATCGCGGTTGCTCCGTCCGGTATCGCCGCCCCCACGCTCGGGTGCGATTCAACATTATGGGGCGTAATATCAAGGCTCTTGTGGCGTTGTCTGTGGAAGTGGGCGGTTTCAGTCAGCCTGGAGACCAAATCCACCGGTGGCACGACCGCAACCTCGCTTCTTCGTGCCCTTCGTGCCTTCGTGGTGGAGAATCGCCGACGCGACCAGGAACACCTTGCCTGTCCGTGAGAGTCCCATTGCCGAGGGCCACCTTGAACCGCGGCTCCGCGATTTTCCACCACGAAGGCACGAAGGTCACGAAGAAGGATCTGCCGAACCAGCTCCGGCGGTAGATGGCGCCTGGCCGCGGGCGGCAGCCAGTCTCCCAACAGGTAACGCGATAAGAGCCAATATCAATGACTCTAAACTACGGACCGATAGACCTGCCTCACCGTCATTGCCGAGCTTGACCCGGCAACGGACGCTTCAACGACAGGGAGCGGGTTGCCCGGTCAAGCTCGGCAATGACGGTGGGGCGTGTACTCGATCGCACAGCCTCGGTTCGCACCGCCATGCCCTGCCAGCGCCGATAAGGCGCGCCTGTCGCGAAAGCAACCATCTGCCTAATTCGCATGCAACCATGAACGGTCGGGTTAACGGCATCCATCCGGAACAATACCCCCCGATTCCCGCATTGTCTCGTAACGAAACCCCGCCATATCCGCGCCTGTCCGGAACGAATGACAGACGGTCCACGACTTAAAGTAGAATCTTAAGAAGCCCGATAAATGCTGCGATATCAGCGGTAAGAAGCCCAATCTGAAACCTGGATCCGAACTTCGGCGGAAAACGCCAATCGCCGGTTTCGCTCGGAATTAACCATTCGACGCGCCCGGTTAACCATTGCCCGGAATCGAGGCAAAACACCGATTTCTCGTGGGTTTTGACCCCGAAAACCAGCATCGCACCTGCGGAATCCGGTTTTTGCTTGCCATCGCGGGGGTCCGCGTTTTAGAACAAAAAGCAAACATTCAGGCGCTTCGCATGCCCCGGAACACGGCTCCATCCCGATGATGCCCCATTCAGAACGCCGGAATCGCACGCGGGCGTTCGAAAACAGCGTGATGCGACCAACCCCGCTCCCGCAGGGCATGTGTCCTTGCTTGCTGGCACCGCATTGGCGGCCGTCCCCACCAGGACGCGGATGGGTTCGTGCTCGATGCCAGGCGGTTCGCTTATTCCCGGGCGTCGCCTTAACACCACGCCCCGGCCCGGCTAGAACCGCCCTTGCAACCAGGTTTGGAAACCGAGATGACCGATAAAGTTCTGGGCACGGGCGATCTTGCCGAAAGCGGCATGGATGTCGTTGTGCACTACACCGGCTGGCTGTTCGACGCATCGGCGCCGGACAACAAGGGCCGGAAATTCGACAGCTCCCGCGATCGCGACGACCCGTTCGTGTTCTCCCTGGGCGCCGGGCAGGTGATCCGCGGCTGGGACGTGGGCGTTGCCGGCATGCGCGTCGGCGGTCATCGCACCCTGGTGATCGCGCCGGAGGATGGTTATGGCGCACGCGGCGCCGGCGGCGTCATCCCGCCCAACGCCACGCTTGTTTTCGACGTCGAACTGCTCGCTATCCAATAAGCGACACCAGCCCGGGTCGCTCAGGCCCGGGCCGAAGCGGGACACAACCGCGAACCATAAACGGGAGACCGCCCATGCGCAGCGCCGTCATCGTATCCACCGCCCGCACGCCGATCGGGCGCGCCTATCGCGGGGCGTTCAACGACACCCAGTCCCAGGCCCTCGCTGGCCACGCGATCGCACAGGCGGTCAAGCGTGCCGGCATTGCACCGGCCGAAGTCGATGACGTGATACTGGGGGCCGCCCTGCAACAGGGCGCGCAGGGTTCCAACGTCGCGCGTCAGGCGGCGTTGCGGGCAGGGCTGCCGACCTCGGTCGCCGGCATGTCGCTGGACCGGCAATGCGCGTCCGGCATGATGGCCATTGCCACCGCGGCCAAGCAGATCATCCACGACGACATGACCATCACGGTCGGCGGCGGCGTGGAATCGATCTCCCTGGTGCAGACCAACGATATGAACCTGGTCCGCTCGCAGGACCCGGAACTGGTCCGCGAGGTCCCCGGACTTTACATGTCCATGCTGGAAACCGCCGAACTGGTGGCCGAACGCTACAATGTGACGCGGGAAGCGCAGGACGAATACGCGCTGCGTTCCCAGCAGCGCACCGCCGCCGCGCAGCAGGCCGGCGCCTTCGACGATGAAATCGTGGCGCTGCCGTCAGAGATGCTGGTGACCGATCGCGCCACCGGAGAGACCAGTCGGCGCAAGGTCGCGCTGGGCAAGGATGAGGGCAACCGTCCGGAGACCAACCTGGAAGGGTTGTCGTCGCTGAAGCCGGTGTTCGCGGACGGGCTTGTCGTCCAGAAGGGCAAATACATCACCGCGGGGAACGCGTCCCAGTTGTCGGACGGTGCATCCGCCTGCGTGCTGATGGAGGAAGCCGAAGCGTCCCGTCGCGGTCTGGCGCCGCTGGGTATCTATCGCGGCATGGCGGTGGCCGGGTGCGATCCAGACGAAATGGGCATCGGCCCGGTATTTGCCGTGCCGAAGCTGCTGGCGAAGCACGGGCTGAAGATCGACGACATTGATCTGTGGGAACTCAACGAGGCTTTCGCCTGCCAGGTCCTCTACTGCCGCGATCGGCTCGGCATTCCGCATGACCGGCTGAACGTGAATGGCGGGGCGATCTCGATCGGTCACCCCTACGGCATGTCGGGCGCGCGGATGGTCGGGCACGCGCTGATCGAGGGCAAGCGCCGTGGCGCGAAGCTGGTCGTGGTCACCATGTGCGTCGGTGGCGGCATGGGCGCCGCCGGCCTGTTCGAGGTGGCGTGATATGCCAGTCGATCGCGAGATCGCGGGGGGAGTCGATCCCCAGATCGCCGCTCTGCTGCAAGCGCGCTCCAAGCTGGCGCCGCTGCATACGCTGACGGTGGCGGAAGCGCGGGACCAGATGGCCGCCCGCGCCATCCCCGGCCTGCGCATCCCCGAGGTTGCCTCGGTCGTGAACCGGGACATGCAGGCGCCGCATGGCTCCCTGCCGCTTCGCATCTACACGCCGCTCGGCACCGGGCCATTCCCGCTGATGGTGTTCTTCCATGGCAGCGGCTTCGTGGTGTGCAGCCTGGATACGCATGACGCGATGTGCCGCAACCTGTGTGACGGCGCTGGCTGCGTCGTTGTCTCGGTCGATTATCGCCTGGCGCCGGAGGCCAAATTCCCCGCCGCGCCGGACGATTGCCTGGCTGCGACCCGTTGGGCGGCGGAAAACGCCGGTGCGTTGAACGCCGACCCCTCGAACATCGTGGTGGCGGGCGACAGCGCCGGCGGCAACCTCGCCGCGGTGACTGCGCTGCGCATCCGCGATGAGGGCGGGCCGAAGCTGGCCGGTCAGTTGCTGATCTATCCGGTCACCGACTATCACACGCCCGGCACGCCTTCGTACCAGGAGAACGCCGACGGCTACGGCCTGACGCGGCTGGGCATGGAGTGGTTCTGGAACCATTACCTCGCCGATGCGGGGGATGCGGCACATCCGCATGCCTCGCCGTTGCGGGCCAACAACCTGGGCGGGCTGCCTCCCGCGCTGGTGATCACGGCGGAATTCGACCCGTTGCGCGACGAGGGCGAGGTCTATGGCGAGAAACTGCGGCAGTCCGGCGTGCCCACGGAGATCGTGCGCTGGGACGGCATGAACCATGGGTTCTTCTTCTTCGTGGGCATCGTCGACAAGTCGGGTGCGGCGATGGATGGCGCGTGCGACTGGTCGAAGCGGGTGTTCGCGGGGTAGGCGACCCTCCCGGATCGATGGCCAACAGCAATTTGACGGCCGTCATGGTAAGCCCATGGCGGCCGTCGGCGATTCGGTGGACCGCCGTTCGCGAGCATTTCGGCCGTGACGCACCGGGGTACTGACAAAACCCCGGCGCATTAACCAAATGGCAGCATTCTCCTGACACCATCCGCATATGCGGATAATCACCAAACCCGGCTGGAATGTTGCGGCAGGTCTGGCGACCCTTGCCGTTATGGTCCTGGTCGCCGCCCATGCCGGGGCGCAGGTCCTGTCGACCCTGTTTTCAGAAGGTGTGCCCGGATACGCCACCCAGCCCGGCGTCACCGTGCTGTCTCGCAACCGATCGGCGTTTGAGCCGCCGGGCATCCATGCCGGCACCTTCCTGCTGTCGCCGCGTTGGGAGGAGGCGATTGGCTATGATTCCAACGTCCTGGGCGGCAGTTCTCGCAAGGGGAGTTGGGTTCTCGGCACACGCCCATCCCTGTTGCTTGGCAGTGACTGGTCGCGTGACGCGTTCGGCGCCTATGTCTCTCTGAGTGACACACGGTACCTGAACCTGCCCGCGCAGAGCCGCACGGACGGCACCATCGCGGCCGGCGGCACGATCGAAATCGGCCGCGACAAGCTGACCCTGGGCGCCGCGCATGTGGAGACGCACCAGGACCGCACCCAGATCGATGCACTGCCGAGCGACCGGCCGGTTCCGGTGCGGGTGGATGATGTGAGGGCGGCGTATGATGCGTCGTTCGGTCGGTGGACATGGTCGCCGAACCTGTCCGCGGCGCGCTGGCATTATGGCGACACGACGATCCTGGGGGTGCCCACCAGCCAGGCCTATCGCGATCGCGACGTGCTGCGCGGCGGGGTCACCATGCGCTACGAACTGGCTCCGCGACGCAATGTCGTGGTTGTGCTGCGCGCCACCAACCAGCACTACACCAGAACGACACCGGGACAGGCCAGCCCGGATTCCGTCGGCTATCAGGTGCTGGCCGGGCTGGATTACGACGACAACGCGATGTGGCGGTATCGGCTGTTGCTGGGCGGCGAGACCCGCCGCTATGCGTCGGCCACCTTCAATACGAACAACGCGTTCATTGCCGAGGGCGAGGTCACCTGGACGCCGACCGGCCTGACCACGGTCCGTGGGTCGCTGGTGCGCGGCATCCAGGACGCGGCACAGGAGGGGGTGTCCGGCTACACCTATACCGCCGGTCGCCTGACCATCGACCACGAATACATGCGCGACATCCTGCTGCGCGCGTCGGTTGAAATCCGTCAGGCGACCTTCCTGCAAGGGGGTGGCCGGCAATGGGGCTACAATGTCGGGGCGGGCATCGTCTGGATGGTGAATCGCTCGGTCCGGATTTCCGCGACCCAGGATTTCAGCGCGATCCAGGGCACGCAGGTGACCGCCGGCCCTATCAACGGCGACTACACCAGAAGCCTCAGCATGCTCACCCTGCGGTTTGGCTTATGAGCACGCCGGTCCGGTTGCTGGGCCTGGATTTTGCGGCCACCGATCTGGTCCAGACCGTGGACCGACTGCTGGCGCGTCCGATCGACGCAGCATTTGGGTATGTGGTGACGCCCAATGCCGATCATCTGGTGCGGCTTTGCAGTGACCCAGGTTTGGCGCGGATTTACGACGAAGCCTGGCTCCGGCTTCTGGATTCCAGGGTTGTTGCCGGGTTGGCGCATCTGTGCGGACTGCCAGTGCCGCAGGTCGTGCCGGGAAGCGATCTGTCCGCGCTTTTGCTGTCGCGGTTGCGCGGGCAGCGGGTGACGATCATCGGCCTTTCCCCGGCCTTCCTGCCGCGCCTGGTGGACCGCTTTGGCCTGGCGGACCCGGCGCATTTCGATCCGCCGATGAACTTCGACCGCGATCCCGCCGCGTTCGCCGCGACCGTCGCATTCGCGTTGCGCCACCCGGCCCAATTCACGTTCCTCGCCGTGGGATCCCCGCGGCAGGAGCGTCTGGCGGCGGCCATCGCGGCGGCGGGGACCAGACAAGGGATCGGACTTTGCGTCGGAGCCAGCCTGGATTTCCTGAGCGGGGTGCGACGGCGGGCACCGATCTGGATGCGGCGATCGGGGTTGGAGTGGCTGCATCGGCTGGCGGGCGATCCGCGCCGCATGGCTCGGCGCTACTTGGTTGACAGTCCGGCCATCATCCCGCTGCTGCTGCGGGAACGGGCAGAACGAGCGCGGATGTCGCTGTCGGCGGAGGGATCGGGCAGTACGGCGAGCACCTCGCGCCCCAGGCGTTCGATCAAATTGCCGCGGTGAATGGTGTCGTTGCGGCGGATGTAATCGCGCGCGGCTGCTGGCAGGCGGTGGGGCGACGTGGTTCGGCTCATGCGGATCGCCGCGGCGATCGCGGTCAGGGTCTGTCCGGGCATGGCGTTATGCAGACCGCGGATCAGGTAGCCGCAGATTCGCGGCGTCAATGTCAGCCACGCCGCGCCGTGCTTGCGGCCGATATAGAGCCTGTTGCGCACGAAATGGAACCAGCGCTGACCTGACCAGTTCATCCGCTGTTCGGTGCTGACCTTGTGATGAACGACGATGTCGCCGCGATAGCGGACCCGCCAGCCCCGCGCGATCGCCCGCAGGCAGAAATCGAACTCCTCCCAACAGAAGAACAGCGCCGGGTCGTAGCCTCCCAGTTCGATCCAGGCGGTGCGTCGGATGGCGTGGCCGGCCCCGACGAAGGTGGTGGCATCGAAGCTTTCCGCCGCGGCGGGCAGCAGCGACAGCGGGTAGCCCCAGGACAGCAGGTCGTCGGTTTCATCGGCGAAGCGCAGGATGCGGCAGCCGACCGCGGCGAGGGCGGACTCGTTGTCCAGCGCGCCGACCATGCGGGCCACGGTATCCGGCGTCGCGAACTCCGCGTCATTGTCCAGCACGGCGATCGTTCGCCCGCGCCCGGGCGCCGATGCCAGATTTCGCCCGCCGGCCACCCCGAAATTGCCGTCGGCGGCAAACAGGCAGGCATCGGGCCGGCCATCCAGCGCCGCGGCCAACCGGGTCAGGTTGGCGGGCGCGGAACCCTGGTCGAGCACGGTCAGGTGCCACGACACGCCGGTCTGACGGAACACGGACGCGATCGCGGCCAAGGTCTCCTCGATCCGATCCACGGCCAGCATGACGATGTCGGCGTCATAACCGCTCCGGCGGGACGGCGAGGTTCCGGCAATCAGTTGCATTCGCCGCTCCGTTGCGTCGCGGGGATGGCCAGATAGGCCAGCCGCTTCATTTCCTTGCGTCCGCGGGCCACGGCGTCCAGCACCAGCCCGCACCCGAGCGATAAGGCCCCCATCAGGACCAACCCGGTGGCCAGGAGCGCGGTTGGTAGACGCGGCACCAGGCCAGCGTTCAGGAATTCCACGATCACCGGCGTGCCAAGTGCCACGCCGGTACCCGTCATCAACACGGCCAGCAGCCCGAACACGGGCAGGGGGCGTTCCTGCTCGACCAAGGTCAGGATCGCGCGCAGGATGCGCAGGCCGTCGGAGATGGTGTTCAGCTTGGAACTGGATCCCGCGGCCCGTCCGCGATAGGCGGTGCGCACCTCTTGCATCGGCATGTTCAGGGCCAAGGCGTGGATGGTGAACTCGGCTTCCGTTTCGAACCCGGCGGCCAGGGCGGGGAAGGACTTCACGAAGCGGCGGCTGAAGACCCGATAGCCCGACAGCAGGTCGCTGATGCCGCGTCCGAACACGCCACGCACGATGCCTGTCAGCAGGACGTTGCCGAAGCGATGGCCGAACCGATAGGCGTCGGTCTGGTGCGACCCGCGTGAGGCGCTGACCATATCGAGCTGGCGGTCGAGCATCACCCGCAGCATCGTTGGTGACGCCGCCGCGTCGTAGGTGTCGTCGCCGTCCACCAGGATATAGGCATCGGCATCGATGTCGGCGAACATCCGCCGTACCACGTGGCCCTTGCCCTGCAAGGTTTCGTGGCGCACCGCGGCCCCCGCCGCGCGTGCGTGCAAGGCCGTGCGATCCGTGGAGTTGTTGTCGTAAACATAGACCGTCGCGTCCGGCAGCGCTGTGCGGAAATCCGTGACCACTTTGGCGATCGCGGCTTCCTCGTTGAAGCAAGGAATCAGTACAGCGATTCTGTAATCGAGTCTGGGTTGCCGGGGGGTTTCAACAATGTGTCCGTTCGCAATACGCCCGTCCACAATACTCCCGTCTGCAATATGCCCATCTGCAATATGCCCGTTTGGCGGGGTGCCCTCGTTTCGCTTGCCATTGTCTCGCCGGAGCGCGTCCGGCCCGCGACCCTCCGGCCCGATTATTTCCGGACGCGCATCGGCAAGCCAGCCAGGCGCGGTGCTGGGCAGCGCGGCGGCGGCGGCGAGCTTCTCGATGGCGTCGGACACCGTGGTTTGCGACATGGTCTGGTCCGATCAGTAAGCGTTGCGCATGCGGAGCAGGCACCAAGCCGTCCGCCAGATGATCTGCAAATCCAGCGCCAGTGACCAGTTCGCGATATATTCCAGATCGCTTTCGATCCGGAGCAGGAGTTTTTCCTCTGTATCGGTTTCCCCGCGCCAACCGCGGATCTGGGCCAACCCGGTCATGCCCGGCCGGATCTGATGGCGGGCGGCATAGCGGTGGGTGACATCCTCGAACAGGCGACGGCCGGCGCGGGTGCCGGGTGCGTGTGGACGCGGCCCGACCATCGACATGTCTCCGGTCAGGACGTTCAGCAATTGCGGCAATTCGTCGAGCGATGTGCGCCGCAGCCAGGCGCCGAACCGCGTGATGCGTGGATCCTGCCGGGTTGCCTGGCGGAAGCCGGGCTCGTGGCAGGCGTCGTGGTGCATGGTGCGGAATTTCCACATGGCGAAGCGTGTGCCGTTCAGCCCGATCCGGGTCTGGCGGAACAACGGCGCACCGGGGCTGTCGAGGCGGATCAGCAGCGCGATCGCCAGCATCGGGAAGGCGCCGACGATAAGGCCGGCTGTTGCGATCAGGATATCGAGACCGCGCTTGACGACACCCGGAAACCCGGCGAGCGGGGACCGATACGCAAGCGCCCAGGGTACGGCGTCCCGGGCCGAGCGTTGGATCGAGCGGGGGGGTATCCAGGGGGTGTGGCGCTTATTGTGGCGGGAAATTGCATCACCGCCGGATCTGCCGGGACCGGCGGTCGCGCGGGTTGCCAACGACATGGGATGGGACGCGGGAAGGGCCTCCGTGGCGATCGATGGCTGCCCGGCCGAAGATAAACCAGGGGCGGCGGATGCCAGGGCGGAGGGCGCGAAGACGACATCGCCGGCAGGCGCGGGCGGGCGGTCAAGGGCTCTGGGTTGGACATCGAGCATGGTTTGGCCGGGTGAGGTGACGTGAGGCCACCATCACAACCCGTAGGTGCTGAGCGAGGGGTTAACGCGGCATGCGTCCGCATTTCTGGCGCGTGATTTTTCGTGAAATCGACGCCGGGGAGCGAACACACAACGAACAATATCTAACTGTATGCGGGGATGATCCGGGTTTGGTTGGTCGAATCCGCGCGGACCGACAGGCCGGGCGGTCGCCGCGGTTGTCGGGTCCGATCGGGCGGCATCGGTCCTTCAGCGAAACACCATCCGGCGCGACAGATAGAAATTCACCGCCATGCCCATGATCGAACCGGCGACGATGGCGATCACGGGTTCCCTGGCCGCCACCGGCCACCAGGTGATCAGGATGGCGTAGGTGCCGCGGTTCAGGACAAATCCCACGGAATTGGCCGCGATGAAGCGCGCCCATTGTCGGTGGGCGGGACCGCCTCCCTGGCCGCGAAAGGTCCAAACTCGGTTCAGAACCCAGTTGCCGGTCGCGGCGACGACATAAGCAACCACCCCGGCCGCATAGAGGCCCATCATGCCCCGCAGCCCGTAAACCGTTGCCGTATCCAGGATCAGGCCGAACAGGCCGACCGTGCAAAACATCGCGAACTCGCTGAGCATGCGGATGCGCGCATCCGTGGCCATGGCCCGCCACCGACCGGGCAGCAGCCAGACGAGCCGGCGCAGGATTGGTTCCATGTCGGTCGATCCGTTCGGTCTGGGTTTCGGTCGCCGCACACAACACCGAAGCTTGCTCCCCCCGCAACCCGGCGCCACCCTGGCGTTGACGCCGGTGGGACCTGCCTCCCATCGCGATCACCCACCCTGGGCCCGTCACGCAGGAGACCGCCATGCCCCCGCCCATCGGCCCCGAGGTCGACAGTACCCCGCGCACCCTCCCGGCTCGGATTCCGATTCGTGGACATAATGTGGTCCTGGAACCGCTGCACCGGCGTCACGCGCCGGAACTCTGGCATGCGGCGCAGGGTGCGGATGACAGTTGGGCGTATCTCGGCGTCGGGCCGTTCGCGTCGGAGGATGCGATGACCCGCCATGTCGCGGATTTTGCTTCCCACCACGATCCGATGGCCTGGGCGGTGCGTCCGGTGGCGACGGGTGTGGTAACCGGTTGGCTGGCGCTGATGGATATTCAGCCGAAGAATGCCTCGATCGAGCTGGGCAGTATCTGGTTCGCGCCGCGCATGCAGCGCACCAAGGCGGCGACCGAGGCGATCTACCTGATGCTGAAGCTCGCCGCCGACGACCTGGGATACCGGCGATTGGTCTGGAAGTGCAATGCCCTGAACGCACCGTCCAAACGGGCGGCGGCGCGGTTGGGATTCACCTATGAGGGTCAGCACCGCAAGCACATGGTCACCAAGGGACGCCAGCGCGACACCGATTGGTACAGCATCATCGATGACGAATGGCCACGGTGCCGCGACGCGTTGTTGGCCTGGCTGGACCCGGCCAATTTCGATCCGGACGGGACCGCTCGCCGGGGGCTAGCCGAGATCAGGGCGGCTACCCCACCGGCGTGATCCCGGCGCCAGGGGCGGAAGGAGAACATTCTTCCCATCCCCTTGCGGGAGGGGGTTGGGGGGAGGGGTTTTGCGCGATGTCAGTGCGAAATACCCCTCCCCCCTGCCCCCTCCCGCAAGGGGATGGGGAGAATTTTCTCCTGCTTGTGATGTGCGAACTCCGTCAGGGGTCTGCCAACCGGCCCGCGACCCGTTCGCACGTCGCGCGCCAACGTCCCGATTGGCCGCCAAATTATCGCTTGTTGACAGCCTGCCCTGGGCGATACTGACTTGGCGATGGCCGACAGAACGCGCCGTCGCACGCCAGATTCGCTCGCCGCTCGGCTCATGAAAGCGGCTCCATCAGGAGCCCAAGGTGGAGAAACACGATGCGCCTGCCGATCCTTGCCGCCCTGCTGCTCGCAACCACCGCCCAGCCGCTTCCGGTCGCGGCCCAGCCGAAGCCCGCCGCATCGGTCGGAACGGTGGTCGCGGAACGCCGAGCGGTGGCGCAGAAGACGGAGTTCGTGGGGAGGGTGGAGGCGATCGAGCGGGTCGAACTTCGTGCCCGCGTGACCGGCTTCCTGCAAGAGGTGCTGTTCAAGGAAGGCGACGAGATCAAAGAAAAGGCCGTGCTCTATCGGATCGAGCCGGAGAGCTTCCAGGCCGCCGTGCAGGACGCCCGCGGCTCGCTCTTGCAGGCACAGGCCCGCTACGTCAATGCGACCGCCCAGCGGGAGCGGACCGAGGAACTGGTCAAGACCAGTGCCGCCGCGCGTGCCACGCTGGATGAACGGGTTGCTGCCGAAAAAAGCGCTCAGGGCGACGTGGTGACCGCCGATGCCAATCTGAAGACGGCCCAGATCAACCTCGGCTACACCGAGATCATGGCGCCGATCGGCGGCGAGATCGGGCGGTCCAAATTGACGCGCGGCAACGTCGTCGGCCCTGACGCCGGCCCACTGGCCGTGATCGTCAGCCGGGAACCGATGCATGTGACGTTCCCGGTCAGCCAGCGGGAGCTGCTCAATCTGGGCACCGAGGAACTTCGCAAGGCGAAGGGGCAGGCGGTCTCGGCGGCCATGCGGGTGCAGATCCGCTTTTCCGACGGTTCGGCCTATGATCAGGTCGGGCGGATCGATTTCGTCGATGTCGCGGTGGATCGCTCGACCGATACCGTGCTGGTGCGGGCCACGATCGCCAATCCGCGCGGGGTGCTGATTGACGGGCAACTGGTGCGGGTGTCGGTGGAAGACGCCAAGCCGGAGGCGAAGGTCCTCGTGCCGCAGTCCGCGCTGATCGTCGATCAGCAAGGGACCTATGTGTTCGTCGTCGTCGACGGCAAGGCAGCGGTCCGGCGGGTGAAGCTGGGTGGAGAATCCGGCGCCTACATGATCGTGGATGAGGGTTTGCAAGGCGGCGAGCAGGTGGTCGTGCAGGGCATGCAGACCCTGCGTCCAGGCACCCCGGTGCTCGCGAGCCCGATCCCGCCGCCGAATCGGAGCTGACCCCGTGTTTTCAGCCATCTTCATCGACCGGCCGCGGCTGGCGAGCGTCATTGCGATCTTCACCACCATCGCCGGGTTGTTGTCGCTGCTGTCGATCCCGATCGCGCAATACCCGGACATCGTGCCGCCGCAGGTGTCCGTCACCACGATGTATCCCGGCGCGTCCGCCGCCGTGGTCGAAGCCACCATCGCGCAGCCGATCGAAAGCCAGATCGTCGGCGTCGACAAGATGATGTATATGAAAAGCGTCAGCGGCAACGACGGCAGCTACTCGCTGCGGGTGTCGTTTGAGCTTGGCACCAATCCCGACATCAACACCGTCAACGTCAACAACCGGGTGCAGGTGGCGCTGTCGAAGCTGCCGGAGGACGTGCGCAAGCAGGGCTTGCAAGTGAAAAAGCAATCCTCCGCGCTGCTGGGGGTGGTGGCGTTGTATTCGCCGAAGCAGTCCTACGATGAATTGTTCATTTCCAACTACGCCACGATCAACCTGGTCGATGAGATCAGAAGCACGCCCGGGATCGGCGATGCGGCCCTGTTCGGGCCGCAGGATTATGCGATGCGTGCCTGGGTGCGCACCGACCGCCTGACCGGCCTGGGTCTGACGTCCGCCGACGTCATCAAGGCGATCCAGTCGCAGAACATGCAGGCCGCCGTGGGCCGGATCGGCGCCCGGCCGATGCCCGACGACCAACAGTTGCAACTGAATATCCAGACCAAGGGGCGACTGACCTCGGTCGCCGAATTCGAAAAAATCGCCATTCGCACCAACCAGGACGGATCGGTCCTCCGGCTCGGCGATATCGCCCGCCTGGAACTGGGGGCCGCGAATCTCGACCGCGCGACGCGGCTGAATGGCGCACCGGCGGCGCTGATCGCGATCTACCAGTCGCCCGGCGCCAACGCCCTGGATGCCCTGGGGGCCGTGAAGACGCTGATGGCGGATGCGGCCCGGAACTTCCCGGACGATCTGGCCTGGAAGGTCACGTATGACCCGACCACCTTTGTCAGCGCAACGATCCACGAGGTGCAGAAGACCCTGATCGAGGCCTTCGTCCTGGTCGTCCTGGTCGTCTACCTGTTCCTGGGCAATTTCCGCGCCACCCTGATCCCGACGATCGCGGTGCCGGTCAGCCTGATCGGCACGTTCGTCGTGCTGAACGCCATCGGCTATTCGGCCAACACAGTCTCTCTGCTGGCCATCGTGCTGGCGATCGGCATCGTCGTGGATGACGCGATCGTCGTGGTCGAGGCGGTGGAACAGGTGATGGAGGAGCATCCCGAACTGTCGCCGGCGGAGGCGACGAAGCGGGCGATGGGACAGATCTTCGCGCCGATCATCGCCATTACCCTGGTGTTGCTGTCGGTGTTCGTGCCGATCGCGTTCATCCCGGGCATTTCCGGGGAGTTGTTTCGTCAGTTCGCTGTCACCGTCGCCGTGTCGATGCTGCTGTCGGCGATCAACGCCTTGACCCTGTCGCCGGCGTTGTGCGCGCTGCTGCTGCGACCGCATCATGGGCCTCGACGCGGCCCGATCGGCGTGGTCATGCGCGCCATCGACCGGGTGAGGGACGCCTATGGCGCGGTCGTTGCCCGCATGGTGCGGTTCGCGCTGATCGGGATGGCCATGGTCGCGGTATCCATGGGCGGCATCTGGAGCCTGGGCAACATCACGCCGACCGGCTTCCTGCCGGAGGACGATCAGGGCGCTTTTTTCGTGGTCGTGCAGTTGCCTGATGGGGCCTCGATCGGCCGCACAACCGATGTCGTTCGTCAGGTGGAGGATATCGTCAAGTCGGAACCCGCGGTCGCCAATCAGTCGTCCACCATCGGCTTGAACTTCATCGACAACTACTCACAGCCCAATGCGGCCTTCCTGATCGTTTCCTTGAAGCCGTTTT
Source organism: Asaia bogorensis (assembly GCA_945871455.1). GTDB lineage: Bacteria > Pseudomonadota > Alphaproteobacteria > Acetobacterales > Acetobacteraceae > Rhodopila. The sequence continues at coordinate 1,457 of CAMBXJ010000037.1, read as the reverse complement.
CGGAACGCGACAAGACTCAGTCGGCGGATGCGGTGATTGCCAGCCTGGCGGACAAACTGAAGGCGGTTCGCGGCGGGTTCGCGATTCCGCTTGCGCCGCCGCCGATCATTGGTCTGGGGAGCGGTGGCGGCTTCAGCTATGTGCTGCAGGATTCGGGAGGCGGCACCGCGCAGACCCTGGCGCAGGTGCTGCGCGGGCTGCTGGTGGCGGCGAACCAGGACCCGCGCCTGGCCGGCGTGTTCAGCACGTTCTCGGCGACGACACCATCCATCTATCTCGATATCGACCGCGACAAGGCGCAGATCCTGAAAGTCGATCTGGCGGCGGTGTTCCAGGCGTTGCAGGCGTCCCTGGGCGGCTTCTATGTCAACGACATGAACCTGTTCGGTCGTTCCTGGCAGGTGCAGGTGCAGGCCGAGGCCGACGACCGCCGCTCGGTCGATGATATCTACCGCATCAATGTCCGCAGCGAGGACGGCAAGATGATCCCGTTGCGCAGCCTGGTGGAAGTGCGTCCGGTGATCGGGCCGCAGGCGCTGATTCGCTACAACAACCGATTGGCGGTCACCATCCAGGGATCCCCCGCGCCCGGCGTGTCTTCGGGCCAGTCCCTGGCGGCGATGGACCAGATCGCGGCGGCGACCTTGCCGACCGGATACCGCGGCCTGTGGACCGATGTGTCGTTCCAGGAGAAGCGGGCCGAGGGCAAGACCGCCATCATCCTGGCCTTCGCGGTGCTGTTCGCCTACCTGTTCCTGGTTGCCCTTTATGAAAGCTGGACGATCCCGGTGCCGGTCCTGCTGTCGGTGTCGGTGGGTGTGCTGGGGGCCTATATCGGCATGGTCATGGCCGGTTTGACCTTGGACCTTTATGCGCAGATCGGCATGGTCGTGCTGATCGGCCTGGCCGCCAAGAACGGTATCCTGATCGTCGAGTTCGCCAAGGCGCGCCGGGAGGACGGGGTGCCATTGCTGGAGGCGGCGACAGAAGGGGCCAGGCTGCGGTTCCGGCCGGTGATGATGACCTCGTTCGCGTTCATCCTGGGGCTGCTGCCCCTGGTCATCGCGGAAGGGCCGTCCCAACTGGCGCGCCGCGATGTCGGCACGCCGGTGTTCGGCGGTATGATCGCGGCGTCCTTCATCGGCATTTTCGCCATCCCCCTGTTATACGTCACGTTCCAGGCATTGCGCGAACGGGTCCGAGGCGCACCGAAGCCGAAGCACACGCGTGCGCCGACCGATCATCCGGCGACGTGACATCCTCGGTCAGCGACGCCGGAGCGGCGGCGTGCGGTATCCGGTCCTGACCTGTGTTAGCGTTTGGCTGAAACCGCGACAGGCCGTAGAAGGTTCATACCAACTGACCTGACCATCGACCCGCGGGCGTCCCCTCACCGTCATTGCCGGGCTTGACCCGCCAACCCGCACTTCGACGGCAGGCGGCGGGTTGGCGGGTCA
>CAMBXJ010000036.1 GCA_945871455.1 Asaia bogorensis | reverse complement strand
ATGACCGACGCCAAGCTTGCTCCCAATCTTCCGGGATGGATGCTGGAGCATACCAACCGCTACCTCAGCAGTGGCGGGACCGATGGGCACATGTACAAGGTCACCCCGCCCGGGTATTCCGAGATGATCGTGCCGTCGTTGCTGTTGATTACGACGGGGCGCAAATCCGGGGAGAAGTTCATTTTCCCGCTATTCTATGGGATGGCCGGGGACAGCTACATCATCGTCGCGTCGAAGGGCGGCGCCCCCGACCATCCGGGTTGGTACAAGAACCTTCTTGCCCATCCCGAGGTCGAGGTTCAGGTCGGGACGAAGACGGTCAAGGCGCGCGCCCGCACGACGAGCGGCGCCGAACGGGCGAGCCTGTGGCAGGAGTCCCTGAAGTTCTGGCCGCCCTACGCGGACTACGAGAAGAAGACCCCGCGAGAGATCCCGGTCGTTGTGCTGGATCCCATCGCGTAAGGAGAAGTGAACCGGCGCCCTGGCCTGGGTAAGGCGGCATGGGGCGCCGCACGAAACCGATCAGGGCCGTAGTCTTGGCCTCGGTCGGGCTTGCGTGAACGATCAACAGGATGCCCCGCGCGCGAGGGACTGCTCGCGGGAACGGCTTTCAAGACGAGCACAAGGTCAGGCGGCCCGGGCGCGGAGCTTCTGGTGCATCAGGTCGCCCGCCCGCACGGTAGGATAGCGTAACGGGTTCGCTGCGTCGACGCAGCTTGGCAGGCAGGCGATTTCCGTATCGTAGTTGGGGTGCAGGAAATATCCGATCGACAGCCGCCGGCTGGTGGCGCGCAGTTCGGCGGGTGGATTGACGACCCGATGCAGGTTGGACAACCACCGGTCGTTGGTCCAGCGCTGCATCATGTCGCCGATATTGACGATGAACTGGCCCCTGTCCGCCGTCACATCGAGCCAGGTCCCATCACGATGCTTGACTTGCAGGCCGCCAGGCGCGTCATTCAGCGCCAGGATCGTGAGGCTGCCGAAATCGGTGTGCTCGCCACACCGGACTTGCCCTGGCTTGGGATCGCCGGTCGGCGGCGGGTAGTGGTTGGCCGGGAGCGTCGAGAAATGGCGGTCGATCTTGTCGTCGAAATAGCTCTCCTCGGTGTCGAGAGCGCGTGCGAAGACATGCATCAAGGTCCGGCCCAGGGCTTCCAATGTCAGGTAGTAGCGGGTCATCACTGTCCGATACGATGCCGGATTGTCCGGCCAGACATTGCCGGCATAAAGACCCGCGGCGTCGGGAAAATGGGCGAACCGCGCCGACCGGTCCACCATGGGCCCCAGATAGAACTGTTCCCGCAGGTCGGGCGGATTGTCATAGCCAAGCGTTTTTGCGAGGTTTTTGGTTTCAATCGCGTGATAGCCGCGGGGTGAGGCGCTGTCGGCGGGGCGCCAACGGTCCTTTTCCGCCTGTGGCAGATTGTAGAACGCACCGACGGTTGTGAAGGCCTCGTCGATCAGGTCTTGCGGTACGCCATGGCCGGTGATGACCAGGAAGCCGATCGTTTCGCAAGCAGCGGACACCTGGCGGGCGATCCTGTCCTTGCCGTCTTCGGTTCCGTCAAACCAGGGGGCCAGGTCAATCGCTGGAACAAGCTGAATCATTCCTGTTCTCCATGGCTTCGCGCGGCGTCTCGGAGGTCGTTCGCAAGCCGTGTAATGTTTGTTTCAAGTGGTAATTGGTGGAAGCGTTGCCAGGCAGGGGCGGCGGCTGAACCCCAGGCGTCCCGCGTCAGTTCGATGAACTTGTCGCGCAGCACATGCGGCGCGAAGGGCAGGTCGCTCTCGCCCAGAATCACGTCGGCGGCGTGGGTTTCGACGGTGCCATCGGTCAGGCGCACCGTGAAGCGGGTGGGCTGATGTGCGGGATAGGCGGCGGTCAAATCTTTCTCCTCGGTCACGAAAACCCGGCGCGCCAGATCGTGCACAACCGGATCGGCAAACGCCGCGGCGCCATCGTCCGTCAGCGGGGCAGGGCCCCTCGCGATCAGGCTTGCGACCGCGACCGGAATGGAAAACCTTGTCCCGAAAGCGGACCGAATGGTCTGCTGGCCCATGGTCGCGGCCATGAAGTAGGTCTGGATGTCGATACGGTCGATCGTTTCAGGTTTAAGGCGCGATCCCAGCCTCGCGATCAGCGCCTCGGTCGCGTCGAGCGTGCCGTGCACGTAGCGGCCATAGGCAAAGCGCTTGAAGTAGTTTTTCCGGATCCACCAGACCTCGCCGAGACCTTCCAGCGCCTTGGCTGGATCGAACCCATCGCCGTAGATCCGGCCGAACACGGATCCCAACGCGTCATGCTCCCCCGTGAACCCCGCATCCCGCAAATCCATCGCCTGAAACCCCGCTCGGCCGCTATGTCCCGTATATACATTCCGTATCGTCGCACCATCGCCGAGGGTCTGGCGGCTGGACGCGACGCCCAGGGTCGCGGCGATCGATGCGGCTTCGGCGATCGCCTCCGGCCCGTCGCCGCGCAGTTTCGCCAGTGCGAAGGCCGCCGCCATCGGCCCGTAGGTACCATGAGGATGCACGGCGAGACGGATGTCCGAAGCGCGCCAGATCCGCGCACTGGCTTCGTAGGCCAAAATCACGGCTTCCAGCAGGGCCGTTCCGGACAAGCCGGCTGCCTCGGCTTCCGCGAACGCGGCAGGGACGATCTGGATCATCGCATGGGTGCGGGTGTGCAGATTGCCTTCGTCCAGATCGTGCCAGGTGCCCGCGGTGCCGTTTACCCAGGAAGCGGCATCGCGTGGCAACCGGATGTCGGTGCCCAGAACGGTCGCGACGCCAGCACCGCCGCGTGCCTGTTCCATTGCCAGCAGGCGACGCATGGGTGATGGACCAATGCCCGCGACGATACAGCCAACGCAATCAGCAACGATCAGGCGCCCGCGATCCACGACATCGGGCGGCAGGTCCGCCAGGCGGCCGTTCGCGATGAAGCGTGCAATGTCGAGAAGATGTGCTGCCGCCACCGCCGGGTACTCCTGCCAGATGTCCGTGCCAGAAGATCACTTTGTGCGCTTCCTGGGAATAGCCCGCCGTCACGGTCGATGTCATTTGAACAGCATTGTTTGGTCGGTCACGCATCGCGAAGAGATGGCAACCCCCGCCGGGAGGTTCCGATGATCGGTTTCGTTATTGGGACGAACGCGGAGCGATATGGCCCGGCACCCTGTGTGCTTGGCATATTCCATCCGTCAGGCCAGAGTTCGGTCACGACAGCCAACCCAGCGAAGGAGTCTGCCCATGTCACGCATCGTTCGCGTCGCGGCCGCGCAACTCGGCCCTATCGCCCGGCAGGAAACCAGGGCGCAGGTGGTCGAGCGTCTGATCGCCTTGCTGCACAAGGCCCACAGCTTTGGTGCCAACCTCGTCGTCTATCCGGAAACGGCGCTGACCACGTTCTTCCCACGCTGGGTGTTCGACGATCCCGCCGACGCGGAGCCGTTCTTCGAAACCTCCATGCCGAACGCCGATGTGCAGCCGCTGTTTGACGAGGCCAGGCGCCTTTCGATGGGTTTCTGTCTCGGCTACGCGGAACTGACGCATGAGGAAGGCCGCAAGCGCCGCTTCAACACCTGCATCCTGGTTGATGAAACCGGAGAGATAGTCGGGAAATACCGTAAGGTGCATATCCCCGGTTTGGCACACGCCGATCCCGATGGATGCGCCACCAACTTTGAAAAGCGCTACTTCGAAAACGGCAATCTCGGCTTCCCGGTCTACCGGGCGTTCGGGGGCGTCATGGGCATGGCCATCTGCAACGACCGCCGCTGGCCGGAGGCCTATCGCGTGATGGGCCTGCAAGGCGCCGAACTGATCATGATCGGGTACAACACCGGCTCGACCCGCATGGTCATCGAAGGCAATCGACGCGTACTCGAACCGGCGCATCTGGCGACGGAGCACAACATGCTGGTGATGCGGGCCGGCGCCTACCAGAATTGCTGCTGGGTCGTGGGCGTCGCCAAGGCGGGGGCGGAGGAAGGGAGCGATTTCCTCGGCGATACCTGCATCATTGCGCCAACCGGGGATGTCGTCGCCAAGGCCGTGGGCTTGGGCGATGAAGTGGTGGTCGCCGACTGCGACATGACGGCCGGTGACTACAATCGCCGCACCATCTTCAACTTCGAGATGAACCGGCAGATTCAACATTATGGACCGATCGCCACGCAGAAGGGCATGAAGGTCACCGTCTGATCCGCCTGTAAAATCGAGACCGCCCACAAAGGCGCGGTCTCGTAACGGCCCGGGTTGGTTCGCCGCCGCCACCGCGTGCATTTTAACCCCACCGTGCTCGCATATGTGGGGACAGGAATACGACCCACGGCCATGCCAAAGCTGCCGATAGGGATCAGCGCCACCAACAACCCGCTTCCAGGGCCGCCAGGGAAGCGGATAAGATTCAGGCGAAACCCGTCGGGGAGAACCCATCATGCTGTCAGACCGCTACGAACTGCCGCTCTCCACCGCCTCCACCAGCGCGCGGGACGCCTACAGCCAGGGCCACGAACTGGCACTGACGCTCTACCCGGGCGCGATCGATGCCTTTGACCGTGCTCTGGCCGCCGATCCTGGCTTCGCCCTGGCACATGCCGGAAAGGCGCAGGTTCTGATGCGGGAAGGCAAGGCCGCCGCGGCACGCGAGGCCCTGGCGGCGGCCAAGGCGGTGGACGCCGATCTGTCGGCGCGCGAAACCGGCCATATCGGGTTCTTCGACCTCGCCTTCGCGGGGCGGATCGACGACGCGATCGCCGCCTTGCACACCCATCTGGCGGCTTGGCCACGCGACGCCCTGATGGTCGCCAGCGCCGCCAACCCGAACGGCCTGATCGGTGGATCCGGTCGTATCGGCCAAAAGCGCCAGATCGCAACGCTGATGGACAGTCTCGCCCCGCATTACGGCGACGATTATTGGTTCCTCGCCTACCACGCCACCGCCCTCTCCGAAGATGGTCAACTCGCCGCCGCTCGGCCGAAAATCGAGCGTTCCGTGATGCTGAACCAGCGGAACGCGCACGCCGCGCACGGATTCGCCCATGTTTGTTACGAGAGCGGCGAGCCCGACACCGGTCGCGACTTCCTGGCGTCCTGGCTGAGAACCTACCCCAGCGACGGGGCCTTCCACGGCCATTTGAGCTGGCATCTTGCGCTATTCGAACTAGCGGCCGGAAACTGGACGGCGGCGCAGCTTCTGTATCGCGACGCCATCGCGTTGGACCGGCACAGCGGCGGGCCGCAGCAGAAAATGACTGACGGGACGGCATTCCTGTGGCGCTCGGAATTGGCCGGCCATCCGCGCGACACGGCGGCATGGCGTGCGATATATGACTACGGGGCCGGTGCGCTGCCCCGCCCGGGGGCCGGGCTCGCCGACTTGCATGTCATCCTGACCCAGGCGGTTCTGGGCGACGACAACGCGCTGAACGCGCGCACGCGTCTGATGGAGGAACTGGCGAGCGAGGGTCGTTACCCGTCCGGTTCCTACCTGCCGGCGCTGGCGCGCGGGTTCGTGGCGTTCGAGCGCGGGGATTTTCCGGCGGCGATCGCGGCTCTCTCACCGCTCGCCGGACAAAACGAACGCATCGGTGGCAGCCGAGCGCAGCATGATTTGATCGAGTTTACGTTGTTGAAGGCTTATATTGAGGCCAATCGACTTGAAGAGGCGCGGCATCTGCTCCGCGCTCGTCGGCCGGGGGCGTCCGGTGTTTCGGTTGCCGGGGTCGCGGCGGTGCATTGAGCGGTGGGGCGTTGCCGGACCCGGGGCGTGAACGCTCCGGGGGCAACGCCGACCAGGGTGGGTACCGGGAGATCCCGGGCGGGCAGGAGGACGCAATGCATCATTCCAGCCAGCGCGGATGCGGTCTACGCCTGGAAGTCTTCGGTCCTTAGATCGATCGGCTGACCGTGCGGGGTCCGGGCCGCGGCGCGTTCCCAGGCATCGCGATGGGATGTCAGGTCGGCCGTGGTTGTCAGCGCCTTCGTTGCCACCATCCGTTCCAGGGTCGCCAGCCAGTGATGGTAATAGGTGTCCCCGGTATCCGGATCGCCCGCCGCCTGGGCGTGCTTGATGGTTTCCCCCAGCATGCTCGCCCATTCGCCCCATGCGAACAGGCCCTGTTCTTGCAGTGCCAAGGTCATGGCGAAGGCCTGTGCTTCCCATGGCTCGCGAAACACGGGGCCTCCCATGGGGCCCGCCGGGTCCGCGGGCAGGCCCGGATTGGCCTGAAGGGCAAGGCGAGCGGCGACGGGGTCGATCGCGGTCATGTCAGACCGGTTCCAGGTAGGGTTCGAACGCCTCGACCGAGACCTTCAGGGTCGGATCGGTGTCCGCGCCCCACAGGTCCCGTCCGTCGAACCGGACTGTATAGAGCCACTGGGGATTTTCGCCCTGATCCATCGCCTCCGTATCCGGAAAGACCTGGCAGCCGTGGAGCCTGATCACGACGCCCGCATGGCCGCGGACATAGCGGGGCAGGCGGGTATGGGTCTTGGGGTGCATATTCCGCGCGAGTACCCGGTCCCCGACCGCGAACCGGGCCGGCGCGGTTTCCGGGCGTGAGAACGAACCCCGGCACGTGACCCGATCGATATCGGCGAGTGTGAACTTGCCTCCGGGGGCGGGCTTGCCAGGGCGAAGCGCGTGCCCGGCGGTGATTTCGTCGGCATCGGCGTAGCCGCGCGCGACGATGGTCCGCTCGAACCGTTCCAGCCAGCGGCGATAATAGGATGTGAGGTAGAGATGCGGCGGCAGCATCTCGATCCCGTATCGGCCCTGGTCGATGTTCCAGGCGCCAATCGCACCCATCACACGACTGATGGCCATCACGTCGCCTTCCCATGCCTCGTGAAAGATGGCGCCGGTGTCGACGGGATCGACCGGGCCAAACCCGTCCATCCCGCCCATGTCGTGAATGCCGTTCATGCGCCGATCTCCCCGGGGGAAGCCGGAATGCCGGTGCCGATCATGGAATCGCGTGTGACGAGCTTCGTCAGTTGCTCCTCGGTCCAGCCGTCGGTGCCGGCGGGGCGGGCGGGCAGGACCATGTAACGGACTTCCGCGGTCGAATCCCAGACATGGATTTCCGTCTGGGCCGGCAGGGCGACGCCGAATTCGCTGAGTACCGCGCGAGGCTCCTTCACGACGCGAGAGCGATAGGCGAAGGACTTGTACCAGACCGGCGGCAGGCCCAGCACGTCCCACGGGTAGCAGGAGCACAAGGTGCAAACGACGACGTTGTGCCGGTCGGGCGTGTTCTCCACCGCCACCAGATGGTCGCCGGTCTTGCCTTGGTGGCCGAACGGTGCGGCGGCCTTGCTGGCATCGGTCAGCAGCGCCTGGCGAAACACTGGATCCGTCCAGGCGCGGGCGACGATGCGCGCGCCGATATGGGGGCCGATCTTGGTCTCATACGCCTCGACGATCGCGTCCAGCGCGGCGGGATCGGCGTAGCCTTTCTCGACCAGGATGGTTTGCAGGGCGCGAACCCGCAATTCCGTTTCCGAGAGGTCCGATGCCTCGTCGTGGTCGTGGTGATGATGGTGGTCATGGTCGTCATGGGCGGTCATGGGCGATCTCCGGTGGGGCAGCCTGGGCCGATGGGTGAGCATGATAGTGGCGGCTGGCGCGTTGTGACAGCCGTCTCGATCGGAATCGTCGCGCAAAACAGTCGCGGGGCTGACGCCATGGTGGCGTCGCTAGGGCACAAGGATCGAGGAGGTGCGCATGGCGTTGCCCTCTCCGGCGATGACGACCACGGGTGACTCCGCATCGCCGCCTGACAGGTAGGATGCGAGTCCGGCACAGAAATAGCTGTTGCAGACATCGGATCGCAGGGTTCGCGGCAGGGTGCAGCCCTGACCACCGTGGAACAGGCAAGAGCCGTCGTAGCCAACCCGGGGCACATTCTCGATATACAGCATCAGGATGGCGCGCGCCTCCAGGTCCGGTCGATCACCGCGCACGCGCGCCATCGTCCGTTCGTCCAGATAGGCGTGATCGCCGCCGCCCTTGCAGCACCATCCCTTGCACAGGGTGCACGCGGTTTGCGCCACGCGGGCAACCAGCCCGACGGGTTCCTCCGTCGGCGGCGTTTCGGATGGTTGGAGGATCTTCATCGTGCGCAAGGCCCGCAAGGCGGCGATCAAATGCTTGCGGAGCCGGCGAGCGCGCTCCGGCGATGTCGGCACCAGCACCTTGCTGCTCCGTGGCACAATGACCGGGAGGCTGGTGTCGTCGGCGAGGGCGTCCAGTTTGTGGCGTGGCATGAGGAGGTCCCGCTGGGCCATGAAGACTGCCATCTCACCGAGCCCATTGCGAGGGGTATGGAAACCCAGGCGGCGATGTCATCGGCTTATACGAACAGGCTGGCGGCCAGGACGGGCGTTCCCCGGGGAGGAGCCAGGCCCGCAAGAGCTGCGTGGTGTTCGGCCAATCCACCGGCTTCGGCGCCAGCATCGACCTGTCCGCCATTGCGGCCGGGAGCGGCGGCTTCGTCATCAATGGACAGAGCGCGTATGGCTCCTCCGGCTCCTCCGTCGCTTCGGCGGGGGACATCGTTGGCGCTGCCTGAAAAGGCGTCGTTTGCTCAATCCGCGTGCAATCATGAATGCAAGGGTTAACCGCATGGATCCGGAACGATACCCCCCGTTTTCCGCATTGGTTCGTAACGAAATCCCACCTTTTCCGCGCCTGATCGCAATCGATTACCGAAAATACATACTTAAAGTGGAATCTTAGGATATCAAATAGGTTTGGCGGAACCATATACATAGAGGCGATACCGAACCCAGGATATGAACTCCGGCAAAATCCGCTAATGGTCGTATCTGCGTCAATTTAACGATTCGACGATTCCGTTAACCACTGCCTGGAATTCGTGCAAAATACTGCCTCCCCGAGGGATGCGACACTGAAAATCCGCGAATTGTCGTCAAAATGCACTTTTTATTTGCCATCGCATATGGGTCCGATCTAGAACAAAAAGCAAACATTGGAATGATGCGGACGCATTGGGAACCTTGCTCCTGCCGCTGACTTGCCATTTCAAACGCGGGAATCGCATGCCGACTGTCGAAAACGGCCCGATGACAGCACCCCGCGCGATCATGAGATTTGTCGCCTTATTGGTGCCTTGCTTTCGCCACTCGGCCCCTGCATTAACGCATTGGCAACTCCTTTTCGGTAAATCTTGACCTTGCCTCGGTTCGATCGGCACCGGCCGCCATGCCCCCACGGGCTGGCAACCGGTCCCTCGCGGCAATGCGCCGACGGGTGGCCAGCGACCGGTGCCGGTCAAACCGAGGTTCGTCCACCCCGTTTCTCCTCGCCGTGAGCATGGCAGCGTCTGACCGATCGATGAACACACCCAGCATCCAGACCGAGCGTCCATCGCGCATCGGCGTCCCAAGGACCGTCCCGCTGATCAGTTTGCTGGTCCTGCTGGCGGTTTTGGTTGTCGTCGCCTTCGCGGCCTTCCGATCGCCGCTGAAGGACGATATCGCCTGGTTGCTCTACGTCGCGCGACGCTGGATGGCGGGACAGGAGCTTTATATCGACGTGGTGGAGGTCAATCCGCCGCTGATCATCTGGCTCTCGGCCGTGCCGCTGGCGATCGCCCGCTGGCTGGGCCTGGGCATTCAGCTTGTCACCATGAGCATGTTCATCGTCATGGTGGTCGGCTGTGCCTGGTGGAGCGCGACATTGCTGCGGCACCGCGGCGGCCTGTTCGCGGACCGCGTGACCGTGTTCGCCGTCATCGGTATCGTGCTGCTTGTCATGCCCGCCGGCGATCTCGGTCAGCGGGAGCATCTGCTGGTCGCGGCGATTCTGCCCTATCTGATCCTGTTCGCGGGTTCGCTGGATGGTATCCGTCCGCCGGTATGGCACGCGGTGTTCGCCGGCATCGTCGCGGGCCTCGGCTGTGCGTTGAAGCCGCGCTACGCGGGCGTTTTCGTGGTGTTGGAGTGCATTGCCCTGTCGCGGCGGATGTGGCCCTGGAGGGTGCTGCCGGTCGCCGCCGGGCTGACGATTTGCGCCTATATCGCGATCGTCTACGTGACCTGCCCCGCCTATGTTCGGCGCGCCGTGCCGATGGCGCTGGCACTGTATGGCGCGACCGATGTGTCGTTCTTCCGCCTGCTGCTCGATAGCGCCGTGCTGATAGTGGGGGAAGTCGTGGCCGCGAGCCTGGTCTGGCTGCGCCGGCACACCATGCCCGAGCGAAACCTGATGATGGTCCTGGTGGTGTTCGCCGCGGTCAGCACGGTCATCTGCTTCATGGATGGGAAGGACTGGTACTACCACCGTCTGCCCGCCACCGTTGCCACGGTGCTGGTGCTGATCTGCTGGGTCGCCTCTGTCCTGCGGGATGATCCGTCGGGGCGGCCCCAAGGGATGATGCCCCAAGGGATGATGCCCCAAGGGATGATTCTCCAGGGGGCGCCCCAGGGGCTGTCTCTGTCCGGCCGCTCACGGTCGGCGTCCCGATCGGCATCGTTGGCGGTCGCGGCGCTGGCCGTGCTGGTGTTGTGCGCGGGCGCCCTGCAGCGACTGGAACCGCAGGTCGCCCAGGCCGTGGAACCGGAGGCGACCACGGTTGCGCGCCTGGAACAGATCGTCCGCCAACAGAACGCCCGGACCTATATCGCCTTTTCCGAATGGATCGCCCTGGGCTTTCCCGTGGTGAACAACACCGGCGTGGCCTGGGCATCGCGCTTCGATTCGATGTGGGCTCTGAAAGGGGAGTTGTGGCGAGCGCGCTTCGATCCCTCGGTCGCCAGCGAATGGCCGGTCGCCCGCTGGGTCGTGCGCGATTTCATCGCCGGATGCCCCGATATCGCGGTCGTGGATACGCGGGAAGGACTGAATTACATCGCCGTGCTGAGCAGTTCCGATCCCGCCTTTGCCCGGGCCTGGTCACGCTATCACCAGATCGATGCGTTCGACGGATTGACGGTGTATCGGCGCGGCAAGGCGGGCTGCATCGACCCCTGGATCGCGGCCGAGGCGCCCAGACCAAGCCGGTCGCGCTAGACCGGCTTCGCCCTGACCGGAACCGGCAAGCCGCTCTGGTTTTCTGTTTCAGGGACCGAATCACCCGTTGTTTCGTTCGGCTCAGCGGGATCCCGCGCTGGCGGATCGGACCGATAACGGGCGACCACGGTCGGGTCAGAGCCACCCTGGTTCGACTTTGCCGGATTTCCAGCGATGCGGCCGGGAAGCGGTTCGGGCTGGTGTTCCCGGCGCGATTCGCCTTGCCGCGATAAGGCTTGCGTTACCCATGACCAGAATGAATGATTGTCATCATTTTCATTGAATGGATCGATGACCATCCTTCCCAGCCCACAGCAGCTACGCTACCTCGTCGCCCTGGCCGAAAGCCGCCACTTCGGACGTGCCGCACTGACCTGCGCCGTGACCCAATCGACGCTCTCGGCCGGAATCCTGGCGTTGGAACGCCAACTCGACACCCACATCCTCGATCGCGAAGCCGGCCGCCACGTCGTCTTCACCTCGCTCGGCCTGGACCTGGTGGAACGCGCCCGGGCCGCGCTGGCGGCGCTGGAAGCCGTCAGTGAGACGGCGGCGGCGGCGCGCGAACCCATGAGCGGACCGGTCCGCCTCGGCGTGATCCCAACCATCGGCCCGTTCCTGCTCCCCCGGCTTATGCCCGTCCTGCGTTCGGCCTTTCCGCGCCTGCGACTGTTCCTGCGGGAAGACACCACCGCCCGTCTGGTCGATCGCCTGGAAACCAACCGGTTGGATGCCGTGCTGCTGGCCCTGCCGTGCGATTGCGGGGGAGCGGAAGCGATCCAGGTCGCCCGCGATGAATTCCTCCTCGCCCTGCCGGCGGATCACAAGCTGGCCGCTTTGTCCGCCGTGCCCACATCGGCCCTGGCCAGCGAGCGGTTGCTCCTGCTGGAGGACGGGCACTGCCTGCGCGACCAGGCCCTGGCGGTCTGTGGCTTGCTGGCCGGAGACCGCGCCGACCAGGACGGGTTCGCGGCAACGAGTCTGCACACCTTGGTGCAGATGGTCGCCGGTGGTTTGGGGGTGACCCTGTTGCCTCGTCTGGCGGTGACCGCCGGCATCATCGAAGGCACCGGACTCGTCCTGCGTCCCCTGTCGGGCGTGCCAGCCTGGCGCACCCTGGGACTGGCCTGGCGTTCCAACGCGCCGCGCGCCGCGGACTATCGCGCGCTGGCCCCGCATCTGGCGGACTGCTGTCGAGATGCCCTTTGGCCGGCAGGCTCGGCCGTGATTGGCTGAAATCGGGCGGAGCGTCGGTCCATAGCCAGGGCCGATGGCACCGGTCGAGACCGATTTGGCCCGTCTCCGAACGGGTGATCGAGGTGGCTTATCTGGGGCTGCCTACTAAGGGCTGCTTGCGAGCAATCGCGGTTGCCGCCATCCTCCCCCCAACCGGAGGAAAGCAACCATGCCCGATCTCGTCATTCGCAACGGCACCATCGTCGATGGCACTGGCGCCGACGCGTACGAAGCCGACATCGCCATCGAAAACGGCAAGATCACCGCCATCGGCAAGATCGCCGGCCGCGGCAAAGAGGAAATCGATGCGCGCGGCAAGCTCGTCACGCCCGGTTTCGTCGATCCGCATTCCCATTACGACGCCCAGGCGACCTGGAGCAGCCACATTACGCCATCGTCCTGGAATGGCGTCACCACCACCCTGATCGGCAATTGCGGCGTCGGTTTCGCGCCCTGCCGACCCGACGAACGCGACATGCTCGTGAAGTTGATGGAAGGGGTGGAAGACATCCCCGAAGTCGTGCTGACCGAGGGGCTGCCCTGGAACTGGCAGAGCTTCCCGGATTACCTGAACGCCCTGGAAGGCCGCCCCTACGATCTGGACGTTGCCACTCAGGTGCCGCATGCCGCTGTCCGCGTCTTCGTGATGGGCAAGCGTGGCCTGGAGCGTGAACCGGCGACCGAGGCCGACAGCGCCGCCATGGCGCGCATCGCCGCCGAGGGCATCCAGGCCGGCGCGCTGGGTTTCTCGACGTCGCGCACCATCAACCACAAGACCAAGGCCGGGGAACTGATCCCGACCTTGGAAGCCGGGGAATCCGAACTGACCGCCATCGCGCGGGCATTGCGGGGCATTGATGCCGGCTGGTTGCAGGTGATCTCCGACTTCGACGACGCCGAGAGCGAGTTCGCGATGCTGCGCCGCCTGACCGGGGAGGCCGGCCGGCCGATGGCGATCACCATCCTGCAGCGCGACAACAAGCCCGAGGAATGGCGCAAGATCACCGGCTGGATCGCCGATGCCAACCGGTCCGGCCTGGAGATGCTGGGTCAGGTGCTGACCCGCCCGACCGGGATCATCCTGGGCTTCGAAATCTCGCAAAACCCGTTCATCGGCTGCCCCAGCTTCGCCGCCGTGGCCGACCTGCCGTTCGAGGCCAAGATCGCCGCATTGCGCCAGCCCGAGGTGCGCGCGCGGTTGCTGGCCGAAAAGACCGCGGACCCATCCTTGCAGCGGCGCGTCGCACGCTGGGATCGGCTGTTCCCCATGAGCGATCCGCCGAACTACGAACCCGCGCCCGAGGACAGCATCGCCGCGCTGGCACAACGCCAGGGTCGCGATCCCGCCGATCTGGCCTATGATATGCTGCTGGAGCGCAACGGCAGGGCGCTGCTGTACCGTCCGTTGTCGAACTATAGCTACGGCAATCTGGACAGCGTGCATGACATGCTGACCCACGACGCGACCATCGTCGGCCTGGGCGACGGCGGCGCGCATGTCGGCATCCTCTGCGATGCCAGCGCGATCGGCACCATGCTGACGCATTGGACCCGCGATCGCACACGCGGCCCGAAAGTGTCGATCCCCTGGGCGGTCCGCCGCATCACGCGGGATTCCGCCTTCGCGATCGGCTTGCGGGATCGTGGCGTGGTGGCAACCGGCTACAAGGCCGATCTGAACGTCATCGACTACGACAACCTGCGCCTGAGCATGCCGGAGGTCGTCTACGACCTGCCCAGCGGCGGGCGGCGCCTGGTACAGCGGTCAACCGGCTATGATGCCACGATCGTGTCCGGCGTGCCGGTCTACCGCAACGGAGAGGCGACGGGCGCGCTGCCCGGCCGCCTGATCCGCGGCGCCCGTTCGGCCTGAACGGCGTCTCGGAACCAAAGGGGCCCAGGCATGGCATTTATCGGCCAGTCCACACGACGGTTCGAGGACGATCGCTTCCTGACCGGACACGGCACATTCGTGGAGGATGTGAACGAGCCGGGGCAGGCCTGGGCGTATGTCGTGCGCTCCCCGCACGCGCATGCGATGATCGATCGGATCGACGTCGCAACCGCGTGTGCCATGCCCGGGGTGTTGGCGGTCTATACGATTGACGATATCGGTGCACTCGGGCTGCTGCCCTGCGCCACCGCGGTCGCCACCGAACAGCCGATGATCGTGCCGCCACGCCCGGCCCTGGCGCGCGGACGGGTCCGCCATGTCGGCGATCCGGTGGCGTTCGTCGTGGCCGAAACCGCGATGACCGCGCGCGACGCGGCCGAGGCGGTGGTGGTCGAGTACACGGTGCTGCCCTCGGTGGTGGACGGGCCGGCCGCTCTGGCGCCGGATGCCCCGTTGCTGTGGGACGAGGCACCGTCCAACCGGTCCTTCCGTTTTCGCAAAGGCGATCCCGCGGCCGTGGCGGCGGCCTTCGCCGGTGCGGCCCATGCGGTTGAGATCGACCTGATCAACAATCGCCTGGTCATCGCACCGACGGAGACCCGATCCGCCATCGCGCGCTTCGTCGATGGCATGTTCCATCTGTTCGTGACGGCGGCCGGCGTCCATGGGCTGCGCAACCAGTTGGCCGAGACGATTTTCCATGTGCCGAAAGACCGGGTGCATGTCGTCGCGCCGGATGTCGGCGGCGGATTCGGGATCAAGAACTGCCTCTATCCCGAATGGGTCATGCTGCTGTTCGCCGCCCGCGCGCTGGGCCGTCCGGTGAAGTGGGTGGAAGACCGGTCGGAGGATTTCATCTCCACCGCGCAGGGACGCGACAATGCGACACGCGCGCGCCTGGCGTTGGATGCGGACGGGCGGTTCCTGGCGCTGGATGTCCATACGATTGCCAATCTGGGTGCCTATATGTCGGGCGGCGGACCCGGCAGTTCCACCAACGCCCCGGCCGCGGCGATGGGCGGGGGCTATGTCATCCCCGCGATCGCCATGCATGTGCAGGCCGCGTTCACCAACACCGTGCCGATCGACGCCTATCGCGGTGCCGGCAAACCCGAAGCCAATTACCTGATCGAGCGTCTGATCGACCTCGCCGCGCGCCGTTGCGGGTTCGACCCGATTGTGCTGCGTCGGCTGAACGCGATATCCGCCTTTCCCTACCCGAAAGCCCTGGGAACCGTCGTCGATTGCGGCCGTTTCGGGCTGAATATCGACGATGCCCTGGTCGCCGCCGATCACGCCGGATATCCCGCCCGCCGGGACGCATCCAAGGCACGCGGCCTGCTGCGCGGCATCGGCGTCGCCTGCTTTCTGGAAACGGCACGCGGTTCGCCGAATGAGGGTGCCGAAATCCGCTTCCAAACCGACGGCAAGGTCGCGCTGCTGATCGGCACCCAGTCGAACGGGCAAGGCCACGAGACGTCCTACCCACAAATCGCCGCCGATCTGCTGGGCCTGAATTTGGAGACGTTCCACTATATCCAGGCCGACACCGCGGAAATCCCCGCCGGCAATGGCCACGGCGGCGCCCGGTCCATGCATATGGGGGGCGCGGCGCTGCACAAGGCGGCCATGGCGGTGATCGCCAAGGGCACCGCCATCGCCGCTCGTTTGTTGCAGGCCAGCCCGGATCAGGTCGTGTTCACCGATGGTCGCTTCGTCGTGCAAACGATCCCGGAGCGCAGCATCGACCTGTTGTCCGTTGCCACGGCCGCCCGCGATCCGGCCAACCTGCCGGACGGCATGGAACCCGGCCTGGACACATATGTCTGGAACCTGCTGGACATCATCACCTTCCCCAATGGTTGCCACATCGCGGAAGTGGAGGTCGATCCGGAAACCGGTCGCGTGACCCTGGATCGTTACACAGCCGTCGACGATTTCGGCACCCTGATCAACCCGATGCTGACGATCGGGCAGGTGCAGGGCGGTGTCGCGCAGGGGATCGGTCAGGCCTTGCTGGAACACACGGTCTACGACCCGGACTCCGGCCAGTTGCTCAGCGGGTCATTGATGGACTACGCCCTGCCCAGGGCCGACGATCTGCCGGACTTCGCCATCACCCTGACCGGTGTCCCCACA